>JAPLUA010000632.1 GCA_026397855.1 Verrucomicrobiota bacterium
TCGTCGTCGCTGACTGCGAATTGTGCCGCTAATCTGTCTTGGCAGTCCTGGAAGCTGTGGTCCTTGCCGTCTTGGGCCATCGTTAACAAGGGCCCCATCAACGTTTGAAAGTCAGGAATTGGCATAGCACTGTGTCGGTTAAAATGTGGCTAGGCAGACCTGTCTATCTCCCCAATTTGGGATGGCAGGCCAACAGATCCCTGTGGCTGATGAAACCTTTCCCTTCATCGGTGGTAGCTTTGACCGCTCCCAAGCCCAGGGTAAAGTTAATTCAGCCAGGAAAGGGGGGCCACCCCCCGAGTTCTTCAGGCGCTTCGGCTGAGCCAAGGGCAGTTTGTTTGGGCGCTTTGCGCAGATGACCGGGTAGTACCCGAAACCCTCTGGGCTTGCGTCAAATTAATGAAAGCTGACGATAGCATCTCACTTGTTTCAACCTACGGCACACTACGTAACCTTAAGGATGAGACGCTAGGCTCTATTGCACACTCATTTCGACCAGGAGTTTATAGCGGGGTGGCAGCCGGAAAATCAGGCTGCCTTCACGCGGCACTTCAATCTTCGCCGGTTGTCGGCGTTTCGCCCGTTCACAAAACGCAGGCTGTTCTCAGCGCCTGCTTGATGGCTTCCAGGTCTGCAACTGGCAGCACGCCGAGGCGCTTCTCAAATCGAATGATAGGAAGCGAACCAATCGCTTGCACATTGGCTACGGATTGGGGATCGAGAATCGCCAGATGTCCGAGCGGTACCTCCAATTGGCTGCCCCGATTCTGGCGCGTGATGGGAATGTAGATGATGAGCGAGCGCGGCGCGTTGAGATTGTCGGCGATCAGGACAATGCCGGGACGGGTCTTGGCCGCCATCCCCATGTCCACGAACCCGACTTCACCGTGGCGGGGGTTCATGACCGTCGAGGATGTCCAAAACCTCCTGTTCCACCTCGCGTTTCGGCATTACGTCAGCCCACGCATCCTCTTCCCGTTGGCGCGTAAGGAACTTCAGGTAATGCCAAACTTCGCGCAGCACCGCTTCTGGCTGGCGCTTGATTTCCTCAAGGAGCATTTCCTGCGTGCTCATAGTGCAAAGTTAAGAAACACCCTTTGTGGTCGAAATGCAACCTCTGACGGTGGCAGGCCGCCAATGCAAATGTTATCTACGGTGTGTGTCCGGTGCGTATCCGGCGTGTATCCGGTGTGACTCGCTTGTGTCTTGCGCCAATCGGAATGGGTTCACACCTGGGAAGGAGATGATGCGGATGCCGGCCCGGGCGGGGGGTGCGGCTTGCCGCTATCGTGGACAATCCGGAACTCCGAAGGCCGGAGGAACAGCGGGGGGCCAAGCCCGAAGAGGCCGGCTTGTGGCATTCGGATTTCGGCCTTCTTTTGGCCTTCGGCCTGCGGCTTTCGGCTTTCACCGCCGCTTGCCTGGGGGAGCGGGGCCGACGCCTTGCGGAGGCTGTTCGTTGGCGAATTGATCGTCGTCTTTGACCTCTTTCTTGAGGCGGTAAAGTTCCTTCTTCAATTGGGCGACGGTCTCCTGCTGGGCGGGGTCCTTGTAGAGGTTGTGCAGCTCGTTCGGATCCTTCACGAGGTCATACATCTCCCATTGGTCCTTCTTCCAGAAACAGATGAGCTTGTGGTCGGTGGTGCGGAGGCCGTAATGGGCGCGGGTATTATGGTCGCCGGGGTCGTGGTAGTAGCGGTAGTAGAAACTCGTGCGCCAATCCGCCGGGTGCTGTCCCTTAAGCAAGGGAGTGAGGCTGTGGCCCTGCATGTCGGCCGGCACCGGTAACCCGGCGGCGTCCATGAAGGTCGGGGCGAAGTCGGGGTTGATGGCCAGGGCGTCCTGAACGCTGCCGGGCTTGATCATGCCGGGCCAGCGGACGATGAAGGGCATCCTGATGGACGGCTCATACATGAAGCGTTTGTCGTAGAGGCCAAGGTCGCCGAGGAAGAAGCCCTGGTCGCTGGTGTAGATGACGATGGTGTTGGTGCCGAGGCCGTTCTGGTCCAGCCAATCCACCAGGCGGCCGACGTTGTCGTCCACCGACTGCACGCAGGCGAGGTAATCCTGCATGTAGCGCTGGTATTTCCAGGCGTTCAAGGCCTCCCCGGTGAGCATCTGCTTCTTGCCGTTCACCTCGATCTCAACCTCGGTGGGTTTGACGCTGAGCCATTGGTTGCGCGCCGCGCCGGTGAGGCCCGGCGGCGGGACGAGCTTGAGGTCGGTGCGGGTGAGGTCGGTGAAGACCTTCTGCTGGCATTCACGGATGGCATCGGTGCGCGTGGCGTAATCGTCCCGCAGGGTGGCCGGCTCGGGGATGTGCTTGCCGGCGAACATGGCGCGGTGCTTCTCGTCGGGATCCCAGGAGCGGTGCGGCGCCTTGTGGTGGCACATGAGGAAGAACGGCTTGTCCTTCGGGCGGTTCTTGATGAAGTCAATGGATAGGTCGGCGATGATGTCGGTCACATAGCCCTTGATCACGTGGCGGCCGTCGGCGTCGAGGAAGGCGGGATCGAAATAGACGCCCTGGCCGGGGAGGACCTTCCAGTAATCGAACCCCGTGGGGTCGCTGCCGAGGTGCCATTTGCCGATCATGCCGGTGTAGTAGCCCGCGGCCTGGAGATACTTTGCCACTGTGGGCTGGGAGCCGTCGAAGCGGTTGAAGGTCGGCACGCCGTTGAGGTGGCTGTATTTGCCGGTGAGGATGGTGGCGCGGCTGGGGCTGCAGATGGAGTTGACGGCAAAGCAGTTGTCGAACCTCATGCCGGCCTTGGCCAACCGGTCAAGGTTGGGGGTCTGGTTGACGCGGCTGCCGTAGGCGCTGATGGCGTGCGCCGCGTGGTCGTCGCTCATGATGAACAGGATATTCGGGCGGGTGCCCGCGAGGCTGGAGAGCGGAAGGGCCAGGCCGAACAGGCAAGCCGAGAGCAGAATCTGCAGGTTCTTCATGCCCGGCATTCTGCGCCAAACCGTTGTCAGAGCAAATCCGAAATGCGAATCCTGTGAGCGACTTCGCCTTTGTGAGCTACTCATCTGCCGGCACCGGCCAGACGGCATCGCGGCCTTCCCACAGGCCGGGTGATTTGGCCTGGGGCGGGTTCGGGTCGCCGCCGTCATCCTTCCCGTCTTCGCCGGTGGAATAGAGCACATAACCGCCGCCGGGGTTGAGGCGATAGGCGAGTGGTTTGGAGCCCAGGTAATCGTAAGGCACGGCGGCCAGGAACTCCGGAACCAGCGCCTGCAGGGCGGGCGGCAGTTTGCCCTGCCGCAGTTGATAGCGTTTCAGGGCAATGGCAGTCAGCGTCATCTGCCGTTCGGTTTCCGCCTGCACGGCTCTTTCGGCGGCCCGAGTCAAGTTGGGGACGCTTATGAGGCTGACGAAATAGCGGACCTTGCTGGCTGAGCCAGCTATCGTGTTCAGGCGCGCACCGACGTTGAGCGTCGCTTGCCTCGCCTCCGGCCAGGGCCGATGGGCCTTGACCAGACGCAGGGCCGCTATGCTCTGCTGCATCGTCGTCAGGTAAAAGCGTTCGTCCTCGTTAATGAAGGCGAGCTTGTAAACCGGCAAGTAGAGGTAGTCCATCAATACGTTATCAACGGTCGCCTTCGAAGGCACCGGGCCCATGTTCCACACACCCCTGAACAACCGACCGGTTTGGGGTCCGCTGGAATGCCGCACATTGATAAACACCTCATGGCCTGCGGCGCGCGCGCCCAAGAGGCCCTTCTCCACCGCTTCCAGCAGGTCCACCGGCTCCCAGGCCTTCTGCAGCCGTTCGAGCTGCGGCTCGGTCCAGCCCGGCGCCTGCAAGGCATCCCAGGTGGCCGACAGCCCCAAACCGGTCACCGCGACCCGGATCATCTGGGCCACAAGCGTGTATTCGTCGCGCTCCATCCGCGCCAGCCCCGCCAGCGCCTCCAGGTTCTGCAAGGCCGCCTCCAGCCGCCCCTGGTGCAGGTCGTTCTCCGCCGCTCCCATCAGCCACTGCGCCATGGTGCGGATGGCCACGAAGTTGACGCGGCGGCCCAGGACCATGTTCGTGCATGGCCCCGCGTCCGCCGCGGGTTCCTTGAGGGCCTGGCGAATTTCTTGCAAGGCGCCCTGCGCCTCCTGCATTTGGGTATCAAACTCCTCCCAGGTGCTGTCGCGGCTGGCCCCGGCCGATGGGATCCAGGTCGGGCTGACCTGCTTCCAGGTGACGCTGGCCCGTCCTGGGCCCACGTATTCCCGCACCTTCAAGTAGCCCGGGGTAAGACCCACGCCGCCCAGTTTCGCCGCCGCGTTGGTGATGGCTACTTGCGAATCAACCCGATTCGTCTTTCGCCCGCAGGTTAGTTCCTCGAAGGTGAGCTTCTCCCCCTGGGCCCGGAGTTCGGCCCGATAGCTCTCCAAGGAGCCCCCTTTGCGCGAGGAGTCGCCGAGCAGCGCCAGGAGCACACATGCGAGGATCACAGTGCTGGACCAAAGGATGATGCGCGATAGCTTGGTCATGGGTCTCGAATAGCGTTGGCCGGCATTCGGATGCTAACACAAACACCCGCTCGCAGCAGAAGTTGCGCTGCCACCGCTTCTGTTCCCCGGCGGAGAGCCTGACCGGAGAGGCCCTTGCTTGCGGAGCTGGCGAAGGAACCAGCTCCGTCAGACCCCGTCCAGGATGGCGACTGCTGATGCGTAGGTCTGGGTGTGGGTCAGGCTGATCAGCACTGCCCGCGCGCCGCGCGCGCTCAAGAGCTTCTGGCCTCCCTCGTGCAGAATCACAAACGGCTCGCCGCTCGCCTTGCGGCCCACCTCCATGTCGTGCCATCCGAGCTCGCTCCCGATGCCGGTGCCGAAGGCCTTGGAGATCGCTTCCTTGGCCGCGAATCGCGCGGCCAGGAAGGGGGCTGGCGCCTTGTAGGACAGGCAGTAGCTGATCTCGTTGGGATGCAGTATCCGGTTCAGGAAGCGCTCGCCGAACCGCTCGTAAGACGACTGGATGCGCGCCACCTCGATGATGTCCGTGCCGACGCCTAGAATCATGGGGGAGTTTGTGATTCGTGATCCGTGATTCGTGATGCGTGGGTGGCGTCAGCCGGGGTAGTTCTCCATGAGGTGGAGCATTTGCCTTGTGGCGGTTTCCAGGCCGACGGTTACGGCACGGCTGATGATGCTGTGGCCGATGTTCAACTCGATCAGGTGCGGCACGCGGTGGATCAAGGCCAGGTTCTGGTAGTTCAGCCCGTGCCCGGCATTGACCTTCAGGCCGAGCGCGTGCGCCTGCCTGGCCCCGGCAATCAGCCGATCCAGCTCAGCCATGCGGCCGCGCTCGTCGTCGTAATGCTCGGCGAATGCGCCGGTGTGCAGCTCGATGAACTGGCTGCCGGTGCGGGCCGCCGCTTCGATCTGCGCGGGGTCGGGCGCGATGAAGAGGCTGACCTCGATGCCCGTGTCGTTCATCCGTTTGCGGGTCTCCGCCAGCGCCGATAGGTTTCCCGCCACATCGAGACCGCCCTCGGTCGTTACCTCCTGCCGCCGCTCAGGGACCAGGCAGATAATGTCCGGCTTGAGCTTGAGGGCGATGGCGACGATCTCCGGCGCGTTGGCCATTTCCAGGTTGAGGCGCGTCTGGATGACCTCACGCAGATCCCAGATGTCGCGGTCCTGGATATGCCGCCGGTCCTCGCGCAGATGGGCCGTGATCCCGTGGGCGCCCGCGCCTTCACAAACCAGCGCGGCAGCGACCGGGTCCGGCTCCCCCGCGCCGCGACCGCGGTAGCGGGCCTCACGGAGGGTGGCTACATGATCAATATTTACGCCCAGCTTTAGCATGTGCCCCTAATATGGTTCAGCATCCGGGCGGTTCGCAACCCGATTCCCTCGGCTGGCGATGATTCTGCGGCCGGCGAGGGCCACCGCACCCTCACCCGCGCCATGTGTTAGCAGTCGGTCTCGCAAACCCACCCGATTCCATGCACGACCCGGGACACCCCGGCC
>JAPLUA010000624.1 GCA_026397855.1 Verrucomicrobiota bacterium
CGGCAAGCTGCTGGCAGCCCAGGATGCCGAGGCCGAGGAAGACCTGGTCATGATGATCGGTGCGATGAGCGTCGAATCGTTCGCCGAGCGGCTGGAGACTTATCCGCGAGAGAAGCTCGCCGTGGTCGTGGGCGACCGCTGGGACATCCAGAACCTTGCCATCCGCGAAGGCGTGCGGGTGTTGATTGTGACCGGCGGGCTGGAGGTCGAGCCGAAAACCCTGGAGTCGGCGAAGAAAAGGGGCGTGAGCCTGATTTCATCCCCGCACGACACCGCCACCACGGCGGCGCTGTGCCGGTCGGCGGTGGCGGTGCGGCACATGCTGAACGAGGACTTCCTCTCGATGCCCGAGGACGCATCGCTGGTGACGGTTCGCGCTGCCGCGGCCGCATCGGGCTTCGCGGCATTCCCGGTCGTGGATGCCAAAGGCCGCACGGTGGGCGTCATGTCGAAGACCGACCTTCTGAAGACTGTCCAACGCCGTCTCATCCTGGTGGACCACAACGAGCTGTCGCAGGCGGTGCTCGGCGCGGACCAGGTGGAAATTGTCGAGATCATTGACCATCACCGCATCGGCACGCTGACCACGCAGCAGCCAATTCTATTCCGCAATGAACCGGTCGGCTCCACCAGCACCATCGTGGCCGACTGCTTCTTCCGGCATGCGGTGGCAATGCCCAGGGAGATCGCCGGCTTGCTGCTGGCCGGGCTGGTTGCGGACACGCTGAATCTCACTTCGCCCACCACCACGGCGCGCGATGCCGAAGTGCTCTCGAAGCTGGAAAAGATCGCCGAAGTGAACGCGCGCGAGTTCACGGAGAAGCTGTTCGCCTCCGGTTCACTGCTCACGCTGAAGCCCGCGCCGCAGGCGGTCACGACGGATTGCAAGGAATACCGGGAGGATGGCGCAACATTCAGCGTGGCGCAGATCGAGGAGATCGGCTTCGACCAGTTTGCGAAGCGGAAGGACGAACTGCTGGCGGCGCTCACGGAATACCAGCGCCATCACAACTACCTGTTCTCAGCGCTGATGGTGACAGACGTGACGCGGCAATGCTCGATGCTGCTCGTCGCCGGCGCGAAGAGGTTCGTGGACCGGATTGACTACCCGAAAGTTGAGCCCGGCATTTTTGAGCTGCGCGAGGTGGTATCGCGCAAGAAGCAACTGCTGCCCTACCTGACCCACTGCATGCAGCGGATGCGGGACGCCGGGTAAAGGGGTTCGGGCCTCAACCGGGCCCCATTACCGGCCGGAGCGGGTGCCGCCCGGCAACTCGACCGCATAGAGCCCGACATCCAGGACCACATCGCCTGCCGACTTGGCAGGCGGGATTTCGACCGCCAGCACGTTGCGCCCCTGGCGAAGCTTTTCCACCGCATCCGGCGACAGCAATGCTACCGATGTGGGAATAAACCCGGCGAGATCCGAGGTGCTCAGCGTCTTTACCGGCGCGCCGTTCAGGAAAAGCCGCGTGGGGCCCTGGGCCACAATGCGCACCGCCGCTTGCCGGGGCACCCGATCCAGATCGAAGCTGCGGCGCAGCAGCACCGAGCCGCCGGGTCCCGCATCGAGCCGGTGGGCTGAAGGCCCCCGGCCCAGCGGCCCGCGGACGGCTTGCCATCCCGAGTCGTCGAACTCGACCTGGGTCCATCCGGCAGGCGCCTGCCCGGTCGCGAGCCGGCCGGCCGCGCCGCCATCGGACCACATCGGCAAGAAGGGTTTCAGGGGCGGGCATGTCCCGTAGAGCCGGTCGTGAGCCGTCTTGAGCCGGGCAACGGGGATTTTGCTCACGGCCCGGTCGTAGGTAAGCCAGCCGTTGCATTCGTGCTCAACGTCGGTGATCTGGGTATAGACCGCCGCGTTAAGGCCCAGCGGCCGCAGGAGCCGCAGCCCATCGAGCCAGCTCTCGTAACGCGGGCTCCAGGACTGAACATCGGGATAGTCCTCGCGATTGCTGTCGCCGCCCGGATCAATCCGCTTCTTCACCGCGTAGTCCTCCCAGGTGTGGCCGGGCAGGACGAGATTGAAGCCGCCGCATTCCCCCAGGACCACCGCGCGGTTGGTGACTTGTCCCGGCGCGGGAATGGCCGGGTGAAAGGTATAGTCATGCACGTCGTAAAGAGGGCCCGCGCCGGCGTCGGTCCAGCCGCTGACGCTATCGACCAGGCGCGACGGGTCCCGGCGCGCCACCCATGCCGCCAGCCGCCCGGTGTCGTATTGGCCCCAGCCCTCGTTGAAGACGACCCACATCACGATGGACGGATCATTGTGCAAATGGTCCAGCAGCCGGTCCTGCTCGCGCTCCCATTGCGCGGAGCTATCCCCCGTGATATTGGGATCAAGCTTGCGCGTGGAGGGGAAGTCCTGCCAGACCAGCAGCCCCAGCTTGTCGCACCAGTAATACCAGCGTCGCGGGTGCACTTTGATGTGGACGCGCGCCATGTTGCAGCCGATGTCGCGCAGGTATTGCACATCGAACTTCGCCGCGGCATCGCTCGGCGGCGTGAGGAGGCTTTCCGGCCAGTAGCCCTGGTCGAGCGGGCCGAATTGGAAAACAGGCTGGTGGTTCAACTCGATGCGCTGCAGGCCGCGCTCATCGGCGCGAATCTCCACCTTTCTCATCCCGCAGTAGCTTGAGACGCCACTTGCTTGCCGCCGTCGAAGACCTGCGCCTCAAGGCGGCATCCCGTTGCGTCACCTCGCAAGCGCGCTTCGAGGGTCAACTGGTGCTTGTCCACGTCGGGGGTGAGCTTGAGCTGCTCGATGTAAAGCTCCCCCACCGGCTCAAGCCAGACAGATTGCCAGATGCCGGTGGTGGGCGTGTAGCGAAAGCCCTTTTTCTGCTCGGGCAACGCCTGCTTGCCCACCGCCTGGTCGCCCAGGTTGGTGGGATCCCAAACCACGAGCACCAGCTCCTGCGGGCCGGAAGGCTTCAGTGCTTCAGTGACGTCGCAATCGAACGGCACGTAGCCGCCCTTGTTGTCGCCCACCTTCACGCCGTTCAGCCACACGACCGAGTGCCAGTCCACGGCCTCGAAATGCAGCAACAGGCGCTGCCCCGCCCACGCCGGCGGCACCGCAAATGCACGGCGATACCAAAGCAGTTGATCGGGCCGCACCAGCCGGCCCACCCCGGACAGCGCCGACTCGGGGCAGAAGGGCACGAGGATTTTGCCATCCCACCGGGCAGGAGGTGCGGGGATTGACTTCGTCAGCGGATCGAAGGGGGCGTTCTCGACATAGCCCCCCGTCCACGGCTTTTCTTCCCCCACGATGGCGTAGTCCCACAGCCCGTTGAGGCTTTGCCATTGGGCTCGCACCATCTGGGGACGCGGATACTCCGGCCACGCGTTCTCCGGCGAAACCGCCTCCGCGAACGCAGTCCTGATGTGACCGGGAACGGGCTTCCAGGAACCCTCGACAGCCAGTGGCAGGTCGGACTTGAGCGGATGGATAACAGGCGTGTTCGACCCGCCGGCGAAGACGCCGCCCGCCACACAGAGGCCCAGGATCCATAGGTTACTGCTTTTCACATTCATTCTGGAAGAAGCCTGTCGTTGAGAATCCAGCGGGGGATTGCCGCTGAACGCATGCTGTGCATGCCTGCATATTGATCCTGAAGCCGCAGCCTCATTCCTCCGGCGGGGCTGACGTGGAGGTGCCCGGCCCGGCGGCGGCACCGGTCTTGAGCGGCGGCACCGGGAGGCGGATGATCGAGAGGTCGTCCACCCACAGCTTCGACTGTGCGTGCTGCCGCTGGGCGGTGACGAGCAATTCCAGCGTGTCCGTGCCGGCCGGGGTGGTTACCGGGAAACTGATCTCCTGCCAGGCCTCGCCGGGCTGCGCCGCCACACGAATCGTGTCGAGCAGCTTCTTGCCCTGCCTCAGGTTCACGCGCACGCCGTAAAGGCCCGGTATGTCGCGCCGGCCTTTGAACTCCGAAGCGCGCAGCCAGGCGGAGACGCGGAACTTCTCCCCGGGCGCGGCCGGGATAGAGCGGGTGAGGCTGGATTGCTTGCAGTCGAAGAGCATGGCGCTTTGCTTGCCGGCGTGAGGGTTGTCCGTGGAAAGCCCCACCGATCCCTGTCTGAAGGCCTCGTTCAACAGCGCCGGGAGCTGCGCATCCTCGAACCCCGGATTCACCGCGAGGTTCGGCAGGCGCGTGCAATCAGCCAGCGCGGCGCGGGCCGATTGCGCGACCACCGGGTCCGGATCCTCCGCCAGCCGCTGCCAGGCCGCATCCTGGGGCTGGGCACGGCGGGCGGATTCGAAGCCACGGTCAATGGCCATGTGGACTTCGATCGGGATCGCGCCGGGACGGATGCGGTCGTAGGGCTCGCGGGTAATCATCGTCCACGGCTTGACGACCGGGCCTTCCATCACCTTCTGTTTGATGTCCGCCTTCTCGCGGGCCAGCGCCAGCGCCTGGCGGGCCTGCTTGGCGGCATCAGCCGGATCCCTGGACGCGGGCAGCGCCTCCAGCGTCCAATACTCGCGGACGCAGGGGCGCACGAAGCTGAAGATGGATTTCACCAGCGCCACGCGCGCCTTGACCTTCGGGTCGCGGGCCTTTTGCCCGGCCTGCTCGAGCGCCTGCCAGGCGGCATCGGCGCCGCGCGCGGACAAGACCTCGAACTGGGGATAGCTGTGATCGAGATCCAGGTCGCTCCGGTCCGCGCCATACGGATGGGGCGGCGCGGTGCGCTTGAGCCATGCTTCGTAGTCCGCCTCCAGGATCTCGTAGAACCGGCGCATCTCGGGTGCCGCCTCGACGAACAGGTCGGAGTAGTAGCGGTCGAGGATGGCGTTCTCGTCGAGGCGCGGGTCCCACATCATGTCGGCGCAGACGACGGCAGCCTGGGCATCGAGCGGGTAGGTGGGGTTGAACTCCTTGTAATAGCCGCGGAAGACGTCGGTGCCCGCCATGTAGCGGATGCGCCGCGCCTCCTGGTGCGGGTTGATCTTGGGGATCGTGAACCAGCGGTCGTCGTGATAGCCGTAATGCCCCATGTTCTGGACCCCCGCCGCCATCCATTCGTCCCAGCCGTTATAGATGCCCCGGCCCATCGCGCAGTAGAACGGCACCAGGTTCTTGTGCAGCTTCACGGTGGATGGCGCATGAGTGACCGACGCGTAGCTCAGGAAGCCGATCAACCGGTCCGGGTGCTTTGCCGCGACCTTCGCGGCAACCTCGTTCATGAACTTCACGTAGCGGTCGGTCAACTGGCTGGTGTTGGCGTCGGCATCGGGAGCGTCCATCGCGCGGCATTTGGCGCAGCCGCAGTCGCCGGCGCCGTCGTTGACGGCCAGCGCGTGGCAGATGCGGTTGGGGTCGGCATCGAAGGCGCGAATGATCCTGCTCGCGCAAAGATCCACCACTTCCGGGTTGCTCACGCACGGCTGCCAGTTGATCGTGCCGGTGGGCACCTTGCGGACGCCGTTAACTTCAGGGAAATACTCCGGATGCAACTTGCCGAGTTTCTCCGGGGGGATCAGCGAGAAGAAGTTGTGCATCATCGAGAGCGTGAAGCCCATGCGATACCACTTGGACATGGTGGGCCACTGGTTCTCGTGCTGCAGCTCCCAGCCCTTGGGATTGAAACCCACATAGCGGGAGATCAGAAACGGCCAGTCCCGCCAGGTGGTCTGCGGAATGGCGAAGGTGGGCTTGCTCTCATAGACATCACCCATGCCGCCCGGCTCGGAGGGCCAGTAACGCCTCACCCCGGCGAATTCCCGCAGGAACGAGACTACGCCGTAGGATGTGCCCAGGTCCTGGAATCCCCGAATGACGAGCGTGTTGGTGTCCACCGTCTGGAGCAGGAACCCGTGGAGGTTGGGGACCGTGAGCGACGCATAGCGGATCGGGGGAAGATTCAGATCCAGCCGCTTGCCCGCCTCGGTGTCGCCGATATAGATCGCCGGCCCGGCGGCCGGCTCGCGCTTGACATCGAAGCTGCCGCCAGTGACGAGGTCGAGGTAGAGCTTGAGCATTTCGGCCGACCGCACCTCAGGCTTCGTGGCCTTGGCCGGCACCACGATCGAGCAGGCCGCCTTTCCGTCCCGGGCAACGGCGAAGTAATCTTTCTGGCCGGTTTGCCGCGGGGGCGGCCAATTGAAGGTGACTTTGTCCAGCGGCAGGATGACAGGATGCTCCACGGCACCCGCCAGCAGGGGTTGCGCCAGGGCGGCAACGAGGAGCAGGAGTTTGCCCTTAAGGGCACGGTGAACGAAAGGAAATTCTCTAATGTCGGCAAGCATCCGGATATCGTGCCACCCCCCGGGCCGTGGTCAATGCGGGACTTCAGGCAGGCGCGCCTTCGGAACATCCCGATGGTTGCGCGCGCCAACCCCAGGCTTGCCACGAATTTCCCCGGCTCCTGTCACTTCCTCCGGACCGAAAACTCAAGGCTGACTTTCCCTTTCAGCGCGGAAAGGTCAACCGTGCCGGAGCGGTCGGCGTTGAGCGCTCCGCCTGGGCCCTGGACGCCGGCAATCTCCCACCCCTCGGGCAGACGAACCCGTAACAAGCACCGGCCGGGCCGGTTTTGCTCCGGCAGGTCCGCTTCGGCCATTACCCTGCCTTCGGCGAGCCGTGACTTGAGCCGCACCGAAACCGGGCCGAACGCGCTGGGCGCGCGCTCGACCTTGATTGTCTTGCCGTCCTCCAGCCACCGCCGCGGGGTCGCGAAGCAGAGCCGGAGAGTCTCGGGCCTGCCATCGTCGTCAAGGTCCCAGTCCTGCACGAGCATGTAGCGGAGCATCGAGAGCACGTGCGCGCTGGCGGCGCTGTTGGGAGGGCAATAGAAGAAGCGGCCCCCGGCGTCAACGGGGACAAGCGTGCAGCCCTCGCCGCCGACAAAGGTGTTGCGGGTGAGCCCTTGCGCCAGCATGCCGTAAAAACTCACGAGCGCGCGCTCAGGGTCGTCGCGGCGCAGGGTGTCGAGGGCATAGCGGGTGCCGTAAAGCGGGTTCACACGCTGCTCGCTCGTCCAGAAGTTGAACTGCGCTCCCCCCGCCTTGACCATCCCGAGGAAGATGCCGCCGTGCTGTTCCTGGTAGCGCGGAATCCAGGCCTCCTCAGCGCTGCCGGGCGGGAAGATGCCGCTGCCGATGGTGTAGCCGATAATGATGTTCCAGTAAGCGCCAATGCGGTAATGCAGAATCGGGTCATGCACCGCCTCGCCGCCGTCGAGGGCGATTGGCACGAAGGGCGGCGTGGTGGTGTGCGCGGCGGCTTGCGCAACGGCGCGGAGCACGACGGGCCGGAAGGCGGCCGCCTCGCCGGAGTAGCGGCGGGCCTCCTCCGTTTCGCCCAACTCGCCCAGGAGCGCCCCCAGGTCGCGCATGGCGCGCCAGGCTTCCGCGTTCACGTTGAGGCTCTGCACCGGGGTGAAGATGTCTCCGCAATACTGTTCCTTCGGATACAAGCCGTTGGGCCCGGTCCGGCCACGGGTGAATCGTTCGGCCTCCGGCTCCCAGCGCGGACGCAGCTCCCGCACGGCGGAGGGATCCCGGGTCTGCCAGTAATAACGGATGAGATTATTGATCTTGAACGCCGCCTGATGGAGTTCGAGGCCCTTGCGCGTGAAATCAAACAGCGGCTCCATCAGCCGTCGCGCTTCAGGCTCGCAACCCCAGACCAGCAGGGCCAGCGCCGCATCGCTGCCCTCGGCGGAATAGATGCGGTCGTATTGATTGCCTGTGCTGTAACGGAGCTGGCCGTGGTTGATGAGCTGGAAGTTCTGGCAAAGCGCGTTGCGCCACGCGCGGTTGACGAGGGGCTCAGGCACATCAACCTGCATGCCGTGCCCGGCGAGTTCCTTCCAGGTCGCGACACACGCCGCGCGCTGTTCAGCATAGATGGCGGGCGACACGCTCAGCGCCGAAGCGGCATCCAGGGGAACGGAGGGAACGGCCAGCGTGGCGGCGACGTCCCGGCCGAGGCGCGCGACCATCCGGCCGCGCTCGTGCTTCCAGCCGGAATCGAAGGCCGCGGCCACCCGGCCCGCGCCGTCGAGCAGGAGACCGTTCGAATACCTGAGCCCCGGCAGATCCACCTCCGCAGTCACCAGCCCGCTGGCACCCTGGGCAAGGTCGAACCGGATGAAGACGACGCAGTTCGTGGCGAAGCCGGGCACCGTGCTGGCGAACGCTTCAAGGCGGTAGATTTCGGCCGGGGGCGGCTTGGTGGTTGGGGCCAGCGGCACCATGCCTTCCGACCGCACCGGGGTGCGGTGCGTGTAGCGAATCTCCGCGATGGGCATCCACCCCTCGACAAGTTCAGGCTCGGTCACCCGTTCAGGGAGGCTGCCAAAGAGGAAGGCGTCCGTGCCAACCCGGAACTTCACCGGCGTGCCGACCTCGTTCCAGCCGCCCGTGCCGGCACGAAGGTTCAAGCCGCTCCCGTTGGAGATGAGCCGCGCCTTGGGGTGCGAGTCCGGGTCATTGTCCCGGACAAACCGGCCCGGGGGAGTCTTCGGGAAGTCGCCCGGGGGGCAGAGCACGATGGGATAGTGGCGGAAGTCGGCGTTGACATAGCGCGGCGGCGGCATGAGCGGCGCGAAGAATTCGTAGCTGGCACCGTTGGGCTGGGCCATGGCCGCCTCGCCCCAAAGATCGCGCTTCGCCGCAATGGCTTCCTCAAGCGAGGGAAGGCTGGTGCCGGCCTGGGCCGCGAACACCGCCACCGGCAGAGCGATGTTTTGGAGCCAGAACAAGCAAAGGCGGCGTTTGGAAACAGCCGATTGGTTTCGGAACATGGTTCAAGCGTAGGGACTGGAGGCCGGCCCATAAAGCACTTTTGGGAGCCAAACCCGAATAGGGACGCAACTCATGTTATCGGAGCGCGGACATTCCGGCAGCCGAATAATCCATTGCACATCCGGGTAGCATACACTTGAATCAACGAACCTATGTCACCGCGCCTTGCCCCGATCGCTGCAAGCCTCTTTCTTTGCGCGACCCCGCTATTGCCTGGTTCTGCGGCTGGCGCTGAGGCCCTGCCGCCATCGGCGGCACAGATTGCGTCGGCGACCGAGGCGCTGCGGCCGAGGCTGGTTGAACTGCGACGCGATTTCCACAGGCACCCGGAACTGGCGTATCACGAGGAGCGCACGGCGCAGGTCGTGGCAGAGCGCCTGCGCGCGCTGGGATTCGACGAGGTCCGCACAAACATTGCCAGGCATGGCGTCGTCGGGCTCCTGAAAGGCACCCGCCCGGGGCCGGTGGTGGCCGTGCGGGCGGACATGGATGCGCTGCCCCTTTCCGAGACCAATACCCTCCCCTACTGCTCGGCAGTCCCGGGCGTCATGCATGCGTGCGGCCACGACGCGCACACCGCCATTGCACTTGGCGTCGCTGAGGTGTTGAGCCGGATGCGCAGTCAACTGCCTGGCACGGTGAAGTTCCTGTTCCAGCCGGCTGAGGAAGCCGGGACCTCCACCGAACCGGACGGCGCAACCTTGATGATCCGCGAAGGGGCGCTGGAAAACCCCCGGCCGCTCGCTATCTTTGCCCTCCACACCGCACCGGAGCTGGAAGTGGGAACCGTCGGCTACCATCCCGGCCCGGCCCAGGCGGCCATTGACACCTTTCAACTGACCGTTCGCGGCAAAGTCGCCCCCGGGCAGCAGGGATGCGATGCCATCGTGGCAGCGGCACAATGCGTGAACGCCCTGCAACCCATCAAGGGCAGGCGGCTTGACACCCTCGAGCCTGTGACCCTGACCATTGGCGCAATCCATGGCGGCAACCGGCCCTTCAGCAGCCCGGCGGAGGTGCAGATTGAAGGCTCGGTCCGCACCTTCAGCGAGGGAGCACGAATCCGCGTCATGGACCTGTTGCGCGAGACCCTGGCAGAGGCCACGGCGACTTGCGGCGCGACCTTTGACCTGCAGTTCCATCCCGTCACCGCAGTCGTGGTGAATGACCCCAAGCTCGTCCAGGAATCCCTGCCGTCCCTGCGTCAGGCTGCGGGTGCCACGCACGTCATTGAAATCCCCCGGCGAATGGGGGGAGAGGACTTCTCCTGCTACGCCCATACAGTCCCGGGTTTCCTCTTCCGGCTCGGCTCCGGCAATTGGGCCAAAGGCATCATCGCCGACGCGCACACCCCCGCCTTTGACATAGACGAAGACTGCCTCGTGGTGGGGGTGAAGGTCATGTCCGGCACCGTGGCGGACTTCCTGGTCCGGCACAGTCGGCGGCCTTGAGGGCAGGGGAGATCGGGATACCGCCTGGAAACGGCTGCCAGGGAGTATTGATGGAAACAGAAGGACCAGCCCTGCCAGCCGGTCGCTGCAGATCAGTTATAGGGCGTGAGCTGACGGCCCTCGTCTTCCGACATTTCGTAGCGGAGGTTCCACTTGGACTTGCCGATCCACTCGGAGTGGCCATCCGCAAAAGCGACGTTGCCCCCGTCCTTGCCGTGACCGTCGTACGGGTTGGGCCAGTTCTCCCAGGACCAGCCCTGCGATGCGTGCGGCTCCATCACGTCTATAATGATGAATGTGTCGCTGGGCCCTGTTGTGAACTGGGTGCTGTTCACATGCTGGTGGCTGGCAACGCTCCGGATGGTCTTGCGCGGGTAGTCGGGGGAGTTATGCCAAAAGCCGAACACTTCATAGCTGTGCCCGTTGGTGGCCTGGTTGCTCAATGCCTTGTTGTCCAGATCCTTCAGCTTTTCGATCACTGATCCATTATAGAGGGTGGTGTACTTATTGTTCTGATCAACGCCGTTGCGGGTGCTGGGACAGCAGAACGTCTTCACTGCGGGAATGTAGGACTGCGAGCTGGCTCCCACCCCGTGCAGCCAGTTCATATCGTCATCCGCCTGCTGGTCCTTCGGCACGGTCTTGAGCGAACCGGTCAAACGGCCCTGGGAATCGTCGTCGGCATACATCTGGCTTCCCAGCCCCATCTGCTTGGTGTTGTTCAGGCAGGCGATCCGGTGCGCCTTCTGCTTGGCCCGGCTCAGCGCCGGCAGCAGCAGCGCCGCGAGAATGGCAATGATGGCAATAACGACCAGGAGTTCAATCAGCGTAAACGCACGATTTCGAATTCGTCTGAGATTCATAGGCAATGTCCAACTGGAATATTCAAACCATATACTAAAGTGAAAGCGCCCCTGTGCTACCCATTATCCACCATTCAATGATACTTTTCTGATATGACGGTTCACGGCCGGAATGCGAACGTGAAGCGTCTGCGCGTAGCAGCCTCCAACGCGCTGCGACGCTTCTACGCTCCACGCTCTCCGGGCAAAGCCCAGAAAACAGGATTTGCTTCTGCACGAACCTGATGTCGCACTCACTTCGAATACGCCCGGATCACCTTGACGAGCGCCTCGGCAATCTGCTCGCAGTGATGGATTTCATAGGTGGGGTAGGCGAAACAGGTAAAGGTGTGGTCCTGGTGCCAGACCGCGTTGGGAACTTCGACCTTGCTGTAGTCGCTGCTGGTGGGGTTGGTATATTCCCGTGAGCGGAAGGGGAATCGTGAGCGGCCGAAGGAATTGTGTTCCCGGAAAGCGCGCTCGGTATGGCATTGCGGCCAAAAGACCCGCCAGCAGGGGGCACCCTCGGCTCCTGCCGCCTTTACGAATTCGGCAATGTCGCATTCCATGCTTTCGATATCCAAGGAGAACGTCAGCACGAAGAAGCCGTTTTCGCGTTCGGGCGTGTCAATGGGCGCGTATTTGACCTGCGGCAGGTCCTTCAGGGCGGCCAGGATGACGTGGGCATTGCGTCGGCGGCGCGGCATGTTCCAGGCATCCATTCGGCCCAACTCCGCGAGGCCGATCGCCGATTGCATCTCCGTCATGCGGTAGTTCCAGCCCACCATGTTGTGGATATAGGACAGTTTCTGCTCCATTTCCAGGAGGTTCAGGCGATCCTTTACGTCATAGCCGTGGTCGCGGAAGCTGCGGGCCACCCATGCCATGTCTTCGTCGTCGGTCGTTACCATGCCGCCTTCGCCGCCCGTCGTGAAAGTCTTGCTTTGGCAGAAACTGCACGCAGCAATGTCCCCCAGCGTGCCGGTCTTTTTTCCCTTGTACACGCCGCCGAAAGCCTCCGCGTTGTCTTCAATCACCCGCAGCTTGTGCCGTTTCGCAAAAGCGCGGATGCGGTCCATGTCGCAGACGTTGCCATAAAGGTGAACGGGCATGATGGCTTTGGTCCGCTCATTGACGAGCTTCTCCGCGGACTCGATGCTGATGCAGTGGTCGTCGAGGTTCACATCGGCAAACCGGGGAATCGCCCCCGCCTGCACCACCGAGAAGCTGCTCGCGATAAATGTGTAGCTGGGCACAATCACTTCATCTCCCGGCCCGATCCCCAACGCCGTCAGCCCCACATGGAGGGCCGCCGTTCCGTTGGACACGCTCACGGCGTATCGGCTGCCCTGCCAGGCGGCAAACTTCTTCTCGAACTCCATGCCCTTCCGCCCCGTCCAGTAATTGACCTTGCCGGAACGAAGGACCTCCTCCACCGATTGGATGGCTGATTCGTCGAACGCAGGCCAATGGGGTAATGGGTCGCGGACGGCCCTTGCTCCGCCATCAATCGCCAGTTTCTGCGATTGGCGCCCGGCAGTTTTCTTGCGTGAGATCTTAGCCTTAGACTGAGTAATTGATGCGGTTCTGCTCATATATGCCTCTTTATAGGGCGAACCTTTTTCGGGGGCTACACATCTTGCGACCATTTCTGATATTCTTCCAACCAGCCGCGCGGGGTGAAGTTTCCCATCTCCGGTTGCTTCACCGCCCCCCCGCATGGCCTATCCCACCGCCTTGTCACTACAGCCCAGCCTTCTCTCTCGCCCCTTCAGAAGGGGAGAGGGCCGGGGAGAGGGGCCCCTCTGTGGTCTAACCCGCCATCTTGTCAGAAACGCCCGCTCTCAGGGCAAAGGAACAAATCGGGCCTGGCTCAGCCGTTGCTGAAATTCCAACCGGAACCTGCGAGGGCTAAGCCCCTTTAACTTCAGGAATTGCCGGTTGAAGTTGGACCGGTTGGTACAACCGCTTTCATAGGCCACCTCCGTCACGTTCAGGTTGTTCTCCTGCAGGAGCACACAGGCCCTGCCAATGCGCAGCTGAAAAACGCGGTCCATCCGTTCCTGGTCGAAAAGGCTGGCGTCGGAGACAAAGCCCACGCTGGCAATGGGTTTGCAGTCGTTCGATGCGGCCAGCACGGTCAGGATTTGCAGGAACTTCACGATCCGCTCCATGCCTTCCACGTTGGCCATGTCCTTCATCATGGTGCTCACCCTTACCCGCGTCTTGCCCACAATGTGCAACCCGCGCTTCGCCTGGTGCAATAGCCGCCGGACAGGTTCCATCGCCGAAAGCCCAAGGAGCGCCTCGCCAAGGATCCTCTCCTGGAACTGGATCAGGAGGAAGTGGACCGTGGACTGCTTCTCGGCGATATGCTCGTCCTGCCAGATATGGGGCAATCCGGGCCCCACCATGACCAGGTCCCCGGGCGAGAGCCGGGAGATGTTGTCACCCACAATTCGATAGCCGCGGCCCTGGACCACCTGGATAAGTTCATACTCCGGGTGGACATGCCAGGGACAATCGAAGCCGGAGCTGCGGATCGCTTTGAAGGCGAAGCCCTCGGCCGATTGCACCGTCAGGCGCTGTAGGATCGGCTTCATGTCCCGCCCGCAACACTGGCAAAGCGCGCAGCCCCAAAGAGTTCGAGTGGGTGATTGTCTAACCGCAACATAACATCTCGGGCAGACCGCTTCGATCCGTTGGGCAGAAAAGTATCATAGATTGACGGATAATGTGTAGTATAAGATAGTGCGACAACTCTATTTTCAGGTGTATATTGATCTCGTATCGTCGCCCTTTGCTCAGGCCAGAACCGGATAGCTATCGCTTCGTGTGGGAGCAGAGCCAAGGTCGGCGATCGAGTCACGGTTCATATTGTAATTTAGTTGTCTAAAATGCGCCAGCATACAAAGATACGCCCATAAGCCCGATTATTCTATGAAAAAGCTATTGCCCATCGTTCTCGCTCTGGCCGGCTTCGCCCCCGTGGCCGTGGCCGGGACCACGACCATGCTCAGCCCCCTCTACGGCTTCGGCCCTGGCAGCGATGGCAGCATCCAGCCACCAGCAAGCTACCCGCCTTACCCGCCGATGACCATCGGCTCCGGCACTGCAGGCTACCAGCGCGGGTATGCTTGCGATCCCGTCACCGGTAATACCGTCCTGGCGGATCCAAACGTCGGCAGCGCCGGCACCAACCCCAACTTCCAGGGCGGGGTTTATGTCATTGACGGGCTCACCGGCAACGTCCTCTCCACCCTGGACACCAACGGCATCTACGGGGGCATCTACCCCGCCAGCGCGCTTGGCGTGGCGGATGACGGAGCCGTCTATATGTGCAACGCCGTCAATACCAGCGGCACCGCCCCCTTCATCATCTACCGATGGGCCAGCGTCTGGCAGAGCAACGTCCCGCCTTCGATTGCGTTCTCCAGCACGATCACCCCATCCCAGCGCTATGGAGTTACGATGGGCGTGCGCGGTTCGGGCGCCGACACCCAAATCATCATCGGCTCCAAGATCGGGACTACTGGCACCAACGTTACCATTTTCACCACCGCCAACGGAATCAACTTCACCGCCATTCCCATGGCCACCGATGTGACGACCGCTGATTTTACCGATGGCATTGCGTTTGGCTCCGGCAACACCTTCTGGGCCAAGACCGTTTCCAGCCACCCGCTGCGGCTGATGAGCTTCAACCTCGGAACCTCCAATGCCACCACGCTGGCGAGCTTTGACACCAACTCGCTGCCCGGCACCGCCAATCTCGGACCGCTGGCAATTGACCTGAACAGGAAACTCCTGGCCGGGCTGGAAGTCGTTAGCATCAGCGCAGGCCCGCAAAAGGTGTGGCTCTATGACATTACCGCCAACCTGGCTGACCCCACCAGGGCGCCGGTGCTGCTGGACATCAAGCCGTTCACGCCGCAAAACGCATTCGCCACCGCGCCCAATGGCTACCTGAGCTTCGGTGCCGGCGGAAAACTCTACGCCCACGCCATCAACAACGGGCTGCTCAGTTTGACCGCCGATACCGTGACAACCCCCGATCCAACGTTCCTGATCCAGCCGGCAGCCAGCCAGCGCGTGGTCACCGGGCGGCTAGTGAGCTTCCAGGCCCTGGCCTATCCCGCAGCCGCTTACCAGTGGAAGAAGAACGGCGCCAATATCCCCAATGCCACCAACGCCACCTACACAATCGCCACCACCACGCTCGGCGACACCGCCACCTACACGGTTGCGGCCAGCAACAATTCGGGGAGCGTGCTCGTGAGTTCCGACTCCGCCCTAACGGTTGTAAACCCGGCCGACCTCTACCACCTCACCAGCCTCTGGAGCGTCAGCCCCTCAGCCAGTACAGCCTACATGAACAGCACCGGCGGAAGCACAACGCCCAACCAGCGCACCATTGCCTACAACGCGGCAGCCAACGAGCTTTACATCGTCAGCAAAGCCGGCTCGACCTACTCCATTTACGCCATCAGCGCCACCAACGTGTCGGCCACACCGCCCGCGGTATTGAAACAGCTCAACACAACCGGCATCTCCGGCGGGGCTATCACTCTCGTGGGCATTGCCGTGGCCGACGATGGCAGCATCTACGCCTGCAACGAAGATATTTACAGCACCGGCATCGCAAGCTGGAAACTCTATCGCTGGGCAAATTCCGACCCGGCCACCGTCCCCCTATGCGTCTACCAGGGCGAACCGGCCAACCAGTCCAGCCGTTTCCGCTGGGGCGATGTGCTGGCCGTCCGGGGCGGCGGCACCAACACACAGGTCGTCATTGATGATTACGACTCGGCGGCACGCTATATCTCCATCCTGACGCCAACCAGCAGTTCGCTGACTTCGTTCACCCCCTGCATGAACTTCCTGACTCAGACCTACGGCACCTCGATCGGCCGCAGCCTCGAGTTCGGCGCAGGCAACACCATCTGGCAAAAGCGCCAGAGCACCCAACTGGTGCAGTCATCCTTTGACCCCCTCAACCCGGGCAGCATCACCACCACGCTTGGAACCTACAGCGGCTTTCCGGTCGGGGTCGGCGCGGTAAGCCTGAGCCTGGACAGAAACCTGTGCGCCGGGGTCAACACGAACGCGGCAACCGGACAACCACACACCCTCGACCTGTATGACGTGAGCGACATGAACTCTCCCCTGCTGATCGCCCAATATACCTTCCCGGTCGCCAGGACTGCCAATGGCAACGCCATCTCCCAAACCATTATCGCCGGCAATTACCTGTTCACGATCGAGGGAAACAACGGCCTCATGGCATTCAAGATCATGCCCGGCCCGCCCGCCGCGCCCACCTTCACCCAGCAACCACAGAACCTTCGCGTGATCCAGGGCGGCACCGGCACCTTGACGGTACTGCCTGACCAGGTTGTTAACTCCTACCAGTGGACCAGGAACGGGACAAACCTCGCCACCGCCACCACCTTGAGTTATACGATCAACAATGCGCAGCTCACCGACGCCGCCAGCTACCGGTGTGTCATTTCAAACGCCTATGGCACGGCGACCAGCACCGTGGCGGTCGTGACCGTCACCGCTACCAACGACATCTGCCGCCTGTCGCCGATCTGGAGCGCATCTCCAACAAACGGCCCCGCCTATGTGACCTCGACAGGCGGCGCCAGTATGCCTCAGGAGCGCTACATAGCCTTCAACTCCCTGTCGAACCAACTGCTGGTTGTCCAGCGTGACACGGTGAACATCCCGACCACCTACACCGTCTGGGTCGTGGATGGCGCCACCGGGACGACCCTCCACAAGCTCCGGACCGATGTCACCATCTTCAACAACGTTGTCTCCGAAGTAAACGGGTCGAGCGGCCTTGGCCTCGACGCCATCGCGGTTGCGGATGACGGCGCAGTTTACGCCTGCAACCTCTCCCCCAACGCGTCCGGCGGCGCCACCAACGGCTACGATCCGGCCAAGCTGTTCCGCGTCTATCGTTGGGCCAATACCGACAGCAACACTGTCCCTACCCAGATCTTCTCCGGTGACCCCGCAAACCAGAACACGGTCAACGTCCGTTGGGGCGATGCCTTCAACGTTCGCGGCAGCGGCCTCAATACCGAGATTATCCTCGATTCGCGCCTCGGCGACTTCGCCGCCATCCTCAAGCCCACCGATAGCAGCATGGTCGCGTTCACCAACTTCTGGTGGAACTCGCACGTCGGCAGCGGCGAACTGGGCCGGAGCCTCGAGTTCGCCGGGCCCACCGCCTGCTGGCAAAAACGCAAAGGAATCGGGGTCAAGTATTCCGCCTACGACACAAACGCCAATGCCAGCGTGGTGCTGGCCGATTATTACAACTTCCCATCCACCCTCGGCGGGGTCACGATGGATCTGACCAGGAAAATTGCGGTCGGCGTGGACTTCGTCGGCACAGCCGGCAGCACCCCCGACGCAGTCGGGCTCTACGACATCACCGATATCAACGCGCCGTGGCTGATTAGCCGTTACAGCTTCCCCGCCACCAAGACAAGCAACGCGAACTTCTTCGGAAACACCCTCATCGCCGGCAACCGCGTATTCAGCCTGGACGGCAACAACGGCATTGTGGCGTTCAACATCCTCACGCCTAAGAGCGCGGTCACCATCAGCCATATCGTCAGCAACCCTAACGGCACTGTTACCATCAACTACGCCGGCGGCGGCGGCTCCGCCTTCGTCCTGGTGAAGTCCTCCGCGATCAACGTCGCAAAGGATGCATGGATCCCGGTCCTCACCAACAGCACATCCCCCGGAACCTTCACGGCTCCCATGACCGATCCGGGCAAGCTGTTCTACTCCATCCAGAGTAAGTAACCGCTCGCCGGCTACACGACCCTGAACTTTCCTTGCTCCCGAATCGGCTTTTCCAAGCCGCATAACGAATTGGGAACACCAGGAGGTCGCAAGCCAGAAATCTGCAGAAGTCACGTTTTGCCGTTTTCTTGGTGTAGGAGTACATAGTTCGCAGCATACTGTGTTCATGAGCGCCCAGTTCGCTCCGCAGTTGCTACTGCAGCAGATCGCTAAAATCCCGCACATGGAACAAGGCAGACTCTGCATTCTGCGCCAGGGACCTGATGGGCCTTGCTACAAGCAGCAGAGATGGGAAAGGCTGTAAGGGCGGATTCACGGATTGCGCAGGGGTGGTCTAATGGTTACAGTTGATTTTTGAGCTAGACCTATGATTGCACTACCGCTACCGGGCCAGCGGGTGAGTGGGAGCTTTGATTCCGCCACGGCTTGTGCCGTGATGCGGATGCTGCTGCTTTCGGAGCCTTATTCCAAGTCCGCACGCGATCGAAGGTTTCCGGGGCGAGAGGTCGAAGGCGGGGGGGCGTTGCGGGTTTCCGATGGAACATTGCGGGCCCTCCCTGGCGTCGACTCGAGCGCGCTGGGCCATGGGGCGCTGCATTAAGTGACAATGCCATCCTTGCCTGATCCCGCCGCCAAGCGCCGTGCCGTGAAGGCGCGCAAGAAGAGCCAGGGTGCCACCGGTCCGGTGCGGGCCGAGGCCGAGCAGAAGGGCCTGCAGCAGGAGTTGGAAATGCACCAGGTCGAATTGGATGCGCAGAACGAAAACCTGCACTTGACCCAGGCCAAGCTGCAGGATGCCCTGAAGCGCTACACGGAGTTCTACGACTACGGGCCGATGGCTTACCTTAGTTTGAGGCCCGACGGGGAAATCCGGCAACTCAACCTCGCTGCGGCAACCCTGCTGGGGGCGGAACGGTCCTTGCTGGTGAACCGGCGCCTGGGACAATTCGTAGGACTGGCCGACCGCGTGGCCTTGGCCGATTTTCTGAAAGGGGTGTTTGAGGGCCAGAGGCGATCCTGTGATGTGACCTTGTCGGAGGGGGTGGTGGTGCCGCTGATCGTTCGCATCGAGGCGGTGAGCGGGCCGTCCGGGGAGGAATGCCAGGCGGTCATGATCAACATCACCGAGCGGAAGCGGATGGATGATAAGTTATGCGAGAGTGAAATCCGGTTGCGATCGCTCATCGCGAGCATGGACGATCTGGTCTTTGTGCTGGACCAGGACTTGCGGTTTGAGCAGTTTCATCAACCGAGTGGTGCCACGCTCTTCGCCCAGCCGGAACAGTTTGTGGGCAAACGCATGGAGGAGATCGGCCTGCCTGAACCCGCGCTCGGCAGCATCCGCACAGCGGTGCGGGAGACCTTCCAGACTGGCAGCCCGGCCGAGGCCCTTTATCGGCTGGATCTTCCGCAAGGTCCCATGTGGTTTGATATGCATGTCACGGCGCTGCAAAAGAGCGACGGCACACGCGCGGGTGTGACTTGTGTGGTGCGCGACATCACCGAACGGAAGCGTGCGGAGGACGAGGTGCGGCGGCAGGCGGCCCTGATCAGTTCCCTGCTGGATTCCATCCCTGACATCGTCTTTTTCAAGAACGCCGAGGGGGTTTACCTGGGCTGTAACCCTGCGTGCGTCGAGTTTGTGGGCCGCCCGAGGAACGAGATTGTCGGGAAGACCGACCACGAGCTGTTTGACAGGGAGATGGCCGATAGTTTCCGGGAACAGGACCGGCGGATGCTGGCGAAGCGGGAACCACTCCACAAGGAGGAATGGGGCACCTACCCCAATGGCCGGAACGCGCTGCTGGAGACCCTCAAGACGCCCTACTGGGGCCCGGACGGAGAACTCGTCGGCGTGCTGGGCATCAGCCGCGACATCACGGCCCAGAAGCAGGCCATGGCCGTTCTACAGGAATTGGAACAGTTTGCGCAGGGGACGATCAATGCCATCCCGGGGCACCTGGCGATCCTGAACGAGAGCGGGATCATTATCACGGTTAACCGCCCCTGGCGGGAATTTGCCAGAGCCCACGGGGATGAGGCCGCTCTCTGTGAAGGGGCCAATTATCTTGCCTCGTGGGACACAACCTCCGGGACTGGAGGCACCGAGGCGGCCGCCTTCGCTGCCGGCTTTCGCGCCGTGATCGAGGGCCGGCGGGATCAGTTCAATGTGGAGTATGCCTGCCACTCTGCCAGCGAGCAACTATGGTTCGTGGCGAGAGTTACGCGCTTTCGGCGTGGCAAATCAGTTTATGCCGCCGTTGTCCACGACAATATCACCGAGCGAAAGCGGATCGAGGTGGAAGTGCAGGAGGGCAAAGCGCGGCTCGACCAGCTGGCGGAGCAGAGCCGGACGTTTGCC
>JAPLUA010000145.1 GCA_026397855.1 Verrucomicrobiota bacterium
CCTCGAAACGCCTCCCGCAGCGGCTGGCGCGTTCCTGGGGGCAATCCAGGTTGCCTCCCGGACCCCGGATTCAGCCTGCAAGGAATGAGGCAGCTATCGGCACTACCTCGGCTTGGCAGGACGTGGCTCCCGGCAGGAACTGCCGCTTCAAACAACGGCGCTGGCTCTCCTAAACCCTCCGTCACGGCGGGCTTCACAGCGATTTCACCTTGCTCGGCCTCACTGCACTTTTCTGAATCCGCCGTTATTCGGGGCAACGCCGCCCTTTTGGACTTTGCTTCCGGGCGGGGTTAGCGTAGATATTCCTACCGCTTTTGCGGAAATCGCTATGAAACCCGAAGTAGAAATATACGATACGACCCTGCGCGATGGCAGCCAGGGCGAAGGCATCAACTTTTCGGTGATGGACAAGCTCCGGATCGCCGAGAAACTGGACGCGTTCGGGGTTCATTACATTGAGGGCGGCTGGCCGGGGTCCAATCCCAAGGACATCGAGTTCTTTGCGGAGGCGCGGCGACGGAAGTTCAAGCACGCCCGGCTGGCGGCCTTTGGCTCCACTCGTCGCAAGGGCGTGGCCGTGGAATCCGACGACCAGGTGAAGCTCCTGCTGGACGCGCACACGCCCGTGGTGACGATCTTCGGCAAGACCTGGCTCCTGCACGTGAAGGAAGTGCTGCGCACCACCCCCGACGAGAACCTGGCGATGATCGGCGACACCGTCCGCTACTTGAAAGACCACGGCCGCTTTGTCGTTTACGACGCCGAGCACGCCTTCGACGGCTACAAGGACGAGCCCGAATACGCCCTGGCGACGTGGCAGGCGGCCGAAAAGGCCGGCGCGGACTTTGTGGTCCTTTGCGACACCAACGGCGGCTCGCTGCCGCGCGAGGTGGCAGCCATCACCGCCGCAGCCCGGGGAAAGCTCACCATCCGGATCGGCATCCACACCCACGACGACATCGGCCTGGGAGTGGCCAACGCACTGGCGGCCCTGGAAGCCGGGGCGACCCATGTTCAGGGCACCATCAATGGCTACGGCGAACGCACCGGCAACTGCAACCTGACCAGCGTCATTCCCAATGTCGCCTTCAAGATGAAGAAGCGGTGCGTTCCAGAGAAGTCGTTGGCCCAGTTGCACGAGCTGTCGCAGTTCGTGGATGAGATCGCCAACTTCCGCCACAACCCGCGCCAGCCGTGGGTGGGGCAGACCGCCTTTGCGCACAAGGGGGGAATGCACGTCAACGCCGTACAGAAGGTGGCGCGGAGCTTCGAGCACATAGACCCGGCGCTGGTCGGGAACCGGCGGCGCGTGCTGGTGAGCGACCTGGCGGGCAAGAGCAACATCGTGATGAAGGCGCAGGAGCTGGGCTTCCGCGTGACCAACGACACCCCCGAGCTGAAGGCCATCCTGGGGCGGATCAAGGAACTGGAGCACGAGGGCTATGAATTCGAGGCCGCGGAGGCCTCATTGGCGCTGCTCATCAGCCGTGCCCTCAAGCACGAGGAGCCGCCGTTCGCCGTGAATGCCTACCACGTCTCCATGCGCCGCGACGGGCCCGGCTCCATCTGCGAGGCCACCGTCAAGGTGCGCGTCGGCAAGGAGGCCGGGCACACCGTGGCCGAGGGGGACGGCCCGGTGAACGCGCTCGACAAGGCCCTGCGCGCGGCGCTGGTGAAATTCTACCCGCAGCTCAAGAAAGTGTCGCTCACCGACTACAAGGTCCGAATCCTGGAATCCTCGACAGGCACCGGCGCCCGGACGCGCGTGCTCATCCAGTCCACCGACGGCAAGCGCGAGTGGGGCACCGTGGGCGTGAACGACAACATCATCGAGGCCAGCCTCCAGGCCCTGGTGGATAGCATGGAATACGCGCTGTCCAGTAAGTGAGACACGAATTGCACGGATTGACACGGATTATGTCTGAGATCCCTAAAGCCTACGAGCCTCAAGCTGTTGAAGAGAAGTGGTATGACTTCTGGCTGAAGCAGAAGTGCTTCGTCGCCGATCCCGCTTCGAGCAAGCCGCCCTACTCGATTGTCATCCCGCCGCCGAACGTGACGGGCATGCTCCACATGGGGCACGTGCTCAACAACACCATCCAGGACATCCTCTCCCGCAAGGCGCGCATGGAGGGCAAGGAGGTGCTGTGGCTGCCCGGCACCGACCACGCAGGCATCGCCACGCAGGCGGTGGTCGAAAAGACGCTGCGCAAGCAGGGCCTCATGAAGCACCGGGACGACCTCGGCCGCGATAAGTTCCTCGAGCATGTCTGGGCCTGGAAGGAGAAGCACGGCGGGATCATCATCCAGCAACTCAAGAAGCTGGGCTGCTCCTGCGATTGGACGCGTGAGCGGTTCACGATGGACCCGGACTACTCGCGCTGCGTGCAGAAGGTGTTCGTCGAGCTTTACAAGAAAGGGCTGATCTACCGCGGCAAGCGCATGGTCAACTGGGATCCGGCGGCGCGGACAGCCCTCTCCGACGAGGAGGTGGACATGATCGAGGAAAAGGGCCACCTGTGGCACCTGAAATACCCGCTCCTCGATGAGCAGGGCCAGCCCAAGGCCGACGAGTTTCTTGTGGTCGCCACCACGCGCCCGGAAACGATGCTCGGCGACGAGGCGGTGGCCGTGAACCCGACCGATCCGCGCTACCAGGCGCTGGTGGGCCGCAAGTGCCTGCTGCCGTTGCAGAACAAGCCCATTCCCATCATCGCCGATGAGGCGGTGGACCCGAAGTTCGGCACGGGCTGCGTGAAGGTGACCCCCGCGCACGACCCGGCGGACTATGCCATGGCGCTACGGCACAACCTCCCGTTCACCGAGGTCATCGGCCCGGACGGCCGCATGACCGCGATCGCAGGCCAAGATTTCGTCGGGCTCGACCGCATGGAGGCGCGGCAGACGGTGGTGGATAAACTGACCCAACAAGGGCTGCTGCTCAAGGTCGAGGACTACGTCCACAACGTCGGCTACAGCCAGCGCAGCCACGTGCCGATCGAGCCCTACCTGAGCGAGCAGTGGTTTTTGAAGTATCCGAGCGTGGAGGAGGCGACAGCGTGTGTTGCGGGGAGCTCAGGCGCCCCGGCTGCCACCGAGGGTGCGACGGATGGGGTGTCCGCCGCCGCTCCCGTGCCGGGGGCGCTCCCCGGGATGCGCTTCCACCCGGAGCGCTGGAGCAAGACCTACTCGCACTGGATGGGCAACCTCCGGGACTGGTGCATCAGCCGGCAGCTTTGGTGGGGGCACCGGGTGCCGGTGTGGACAAAACGAATCACTATTCCAAACACACCAGCAAACAACCACACACACACGTTCGACGAAGTGGTTAGGCTCCACGATGTGGCCAGTTCACAATCCGTGTTCCGAATCGTTCACATCGGCACGGGAATGACTGTCGATCTTCTTCACGCCGAGCTAACGGAGTCAATGGACGCTGGGAAACCGAATCATGAGTTTGACCTGTTCGTCTGTACAACGGACGAACTCATCAGTGAACGTCTTACCAGGGAAGGGTTCACCCAGGACCTCGACGTGCTCGACACCTGGTTCAGCTCATGGCTCTGGCCGTTTGCCACCATGGGCTGGCCGGAGCAGACCGGGACCCTGAAGAAGTTTTACCCGACGACCGACCTCGTTACCGGGCCGGACATCATCTTCTTCTGGGTCGCCCGCATGATCATGGCTGGCTACGAGTTCATGGGCGATCTGCCCTTCCGCAACGTCTATTTCACCGGCATCATCCGCGACAAGCTGGGCCGGAAGATGAGCAAGAGCCTGGGCAACTCGCCCGACCCGCTCGAACTCATCGCCAAGTACGGCGCCGACGCGCTGCGCTTCGGCACCATGCGCAGCGCGCCGCTCGGCCAGGACGTGCTGTTCGACGAGAAGGATGTCGAGCTAGGCCGCAACTTCTGCAACAAGCTCTGGAACGCGTGCCGCTTCCGCCAGATGCAGGGGGGCGAGGTGCAGGCCGAGATTGATCCGAGGCTGCTGACCGGGGATGACAAGTGGATCCTGCTCAAGCTCGACCAGGCCATCCGCGACATCACCACCGCCTTTGCCGAATACCGCTTCAACGAGGCCACGCAGACCCTCTACCGCTTCTTCTGGAGCGAGTATTGCGACTGGTACGTCGAGGCGAGCAAGGCCGTGCTGTCACGGCCCGTCGGAGCGCCCGGGCCTGAGAGCGTGAAAGCGGACGACGCTCCAACGCTCCAACGCTCCAACGCTCCAACGACCATAGACGACGCCCGCCGCGCCAACACCCTGGCCGTCATTGACTTCGTCCTCTCGCATACCCTGCGCCTGTTCCACCCGTTCCTGCCCTTCATCACTGAGGAGCTGTGGCACGGGATGGGCTACCACCAGGACATGCCGGAGAACCAGGGCGGCAGCACCATCATGTTCGCCCCGTGGCCCAAGGCACTGGAAGATGAGTTCATCCACCATTACGGCCTGGACGCGGGCTGTCTGGACGCAGTCAACGCCCGGTACGACCTCGTCACCCGGGGCCGCAACCTGCGGCGCGAGGGCAACATTCCGGCGAACAAGCGGGTGAAGTTCGTCTTCAAACCGGCCCGCCCGATGCTGCCGCACGATGCCGAGGTTCTGAAGCTGCTGCTCAACGCGGAGGCGCTGGAGATGGATGCCAGTCACGAGCCGAAAAAGGGCACACCCGGCGTCCACTCGGACCTGGGCGACCTTTACCTGCCTCTCGAAGGGCTGCTGGATGTGGCGGCCGAGAAGGCCCGCCTCACGAAGGAACTGGAGAAGATCGAGATCGAGATCACCAAGGCCGGGCAGAAGCTCAACAACCCGAGCTTCACATCGAAGGCGCCGCCGCACGTCCTGCAAGAGCACCAGCAACGGCTGGCGGAGTGGCAGGCGAAGGCCGACCGCGCCCGAAAGGCGCTGGAGGGATTGCAATCCTGACCCCCCGGCGGACCGGGGCGGCGGGGTCCTGAACCTCCGCTCCGGGCGCCAAAGAAAAGTTAACTTATGAACCTGACCCAAGCACAGAACACCGCCGTCAAGGCCGCCAAGGCAGTGGGGGTATCCATGCGCCGCCACCTCCGCGAAACCAAGCGCGCCCACCTCACCACCCAGCACGACATCAAGCTGGAGCTGGATGTCCAGAGCCAGGCGCTCATCGAGAGGACGCTCCGATCCAGCTTCCCGAAAGTCGCCCTGCTGGGCGAGGAGGGAGTTGCCGGGGACGCGGGCGCCGAATACCGCTGGGTGGTGGATCCGATTGATGGCACGGTCAATTTCGCCTATGGCATCCCGCACGCGTGCGTCTCGATTGCCTTGCAGCGGCGTGCCCAGGGGCCCGGCCCCGCCGATTACCCGGACGGCTATGACACCCTGGCCGGGGTGGTGTATGA
>JAPLUA010000205.1 GCA_026397855.1 Verrucomicrobiota bacterium
AACCGAGGCGGCTCAGGCGGCGCCGCGCGTAATGCGCGGTAGAAGTTCGCCGGACTGCTGCTCGCAGGTGGCGAAATGCTCAGGCTCAGGCTCGTGCCCACCGTAAGATTGGTCAGCGCCGTCCGCCAACTCCCCGCCGTGATATTCGTCCGCGTATCAATGGCGTAGCCGGAGGCCGGTTTGCCATAGAGGAGCAGCAGTGGCTGGCCGTTCGTGCCCGGCACGCATTCCAGCAACGGCTCCTCGCCCACCACCACCGTCCGCCCCGCATACCCCGAGGCGTTGCCAATCGGCGTGCCGTTCTCCCGCAGCCCAAGGATGTCTTGCACCTCCATCCGCGCAAAGGCCGAGTGTTGGCCCGGCACCAGCGCAAAGCAGACCTGCGCAAACTGCTTCGGCCCGCGCATCACCTGCCCGGGCTGCGCCGCCAAAACGACCACCGCCTGCGTGCCGCCGTGCGACACCACCGTCGCGCTCCCGACCTCCGGCGCTGTGGCGCTCACCGTGAAATTCGTGAACCGCCCGCCTGGCACGCTTACGGTAAAGGTCAGGTTCGTCAGGCCAAAGCCGGACTCCAGCGACACCGGGACGCAGCCAGCGCCGCCCGGTGCCCCGACCGCCCGGCCAAGACTGGTTTGCAGACACTCCGTCACAACCACCGTGAAGGGGCGCGAACTGCTCAGGCTCCCGCACCCGTCGTCTGTCGCGATGACAGTAATGCTGTTGGTACTCCCGCCCTGCACACATGCCGGCGTCCAATCGAGTACGCCGCTGACGGCGTCAACGCTCATGCCATCGGGCGCGCCGGCAGCGAGACTGTAGGTGACCTGCTGCCCGGCGTCCGCGTCCGACGCGCGGTTCGTGATGCTGAGGGTCTGCCCAACGGCCACCAGACAATTGGTGACTGGCTCCAGGACGGGCGGGGTGTTGGGCAGGACATAGACCTGCGCCTGCACTGCGGCGATTCCGATCTCCCGGTTGCCCACGTTGTCCCGCGCGACACTGTAGAAGGCGTAGGTGTGACCGCACTCACCTACGTAGAGTTGCTCCCAATAGGGGGTGTTTTGCTGCCAGAGCTGCCACGGGCCGCCGTTGTCGGAGACGTAGATGTCGAAGCCGCCAATGCCAGCGCCGCCGTAAGCATCCGCCCCGCCCCACTGGACGGGGAAGACGTTCCGGTTTGTCGTGGCGGGCAGGGCCAGCACAGTGCTGGTGGGCAGGCTGGCATCTACCGTGTTGAAGATGTGCGGGGTGTCCATCGGCTCGTTGTAATCAAAGAAGATGCGCGCCTCGGCATTGATGATGTCGCCGCTGGCAATGCCCGCCTTGGGCTTGATGGTATAGCTCACGAAGCCTTGGCCGATGATGCCGTTGGTGTTCGGTGGCAGGAAGCCCGCGAAGATGTCCCACGGCAGATCGCCGGTAGCCGGATCAATCGAGGTGAACTCCCAATACAGCTCGCCGGTGGCCAGATCAATTCTCGCGACAATATCCACCAGAACGCCCAGTTGGTTCGTCACGTTGACGCGGGTCTGGTAAAACACCCGGCTTTCAGGAACCGCGACCAGCGTGTCACCGAAGCCAATGTCTCCCAGCCGGAAGCTCTTGAAATCCAGGTTTGGGTCCAACTGCTGCGTAATGCGCACGATCTGCGCCGGCAGGTCGGCCTTCTTAGGATCGTTTTCAAACCGGATCGTATAGCGTAACGTGTCCTCCACCGAGACCCATTGCTCCGAACCGAATGCCGATGGTCCCACAATATCATTCGGATCAACCGCCCTAAGCACACACGGCTTGTAGGTGGTAGTCTCCGTGCATGTCTCTTCATCAAACTCGGTTCCCACAGTGCAGTCGCCGGAGCCGCGGGTCACCAGATTAGTCTGTTTACACCCACAGCACTCTTCAGCCACTGGAGGTAGCAAACTGAAAGCACGGGGGGCAGCGGCGGCGCTGGCTACCGCGAGGCTGCCAGGCGGCTCGACCACCGGAGCAAACCGCTGCGGAAGGGTCCATAAGCCAGTCACAAGGCGGCTGTAGTAGAGGCTGGTGTCCATAACGTCCGAACTGGTATTGGTGCCTTGCGTCCAGAACACCACCATTTGCCCACCCACCAACCCAGCCCGCACAT
>JAPLUA010000358.1 GCA_026397855.1 Verrucomicrobiota bacterium
GAGGCCGCCGATAATGTGGTCGACGACCTTAAATAGCTGCCGCGCCAGTTGATAGATTCCGAACGACTCCAACCGATCCGCAGATTGCATATTCACATTCTCCATCATTTAAACAGCACTGACAATCCAACGATAATGGCATCCGACACCGGCTTCTCTCGTCACCCGCCACCCGCCACCCGTCACACTCCGACAGGCCAATTCCGCAGCATCCCGGCAAGGTCGGCCACGCTCGGGCTCTGGCCGGTGCGGACGTAGAAGCCGCTCGTGGTGACGCCGGTCAGGAGGCAGCGCTCGGTCGAAAACCCGAGCAGCTTGCCCAGGCAGAAGCCGGAGTTGAAGTGGTCGCCTGCTCCCGTGGTGATCTTCGGCTTGGGGGTGAAGGGGCCCTGAACCATGGCCGTGCCGTCCGGTCCGGACGCCAGCGCATACGCCGTCGGGTGAATGACCAGGGAGTCCACGGGAACGCGCTGGTGGATTTCCTGGCACAGCTTCAGCAACCCCTCCGGCGAATGGTCATCCGTGCTTAGGCCCAGGACCTTGCCGATCTCAAACCCTTCCTTCTCGTTGAGGCCGAGGATCACGTCAAAGTGCTTCTGGAAGGCGGCGATGAGGCCGAGCGCGCCGGCGATGTCCTCCCGGGTGCGTTTCTCCGGGTCTGCCAGGTCAATGAAGAGCTTGCGCCGCGGGCCTTTCATGCCGGGGCAGATCTCCTTGAGCACGGCGGACCAGATGTCGCTCATGTGCGTGAGCATGGTCCAGTTGACGAACCCGACCAGGTCGGCGCTGCCTATCCGGGCGGCAAACTGATCCTGGCCGAACCGGCTCTTGATGTTCTCCCAGTTCATCTGCTTCAGCGACTGGTGCTTGCCCAGCATGATCTTCCCGTCCTCGAACTCCAGCGCGTCGGTGTAGCCGGGCTCGGCGATGGAATGGAGCTCGGCCCGTTTGGCGAAGTCGGCGAACACCGGGTGCAGGTTGGGATAGCCGAGAATGCCGAGGTAGGTCACCTGGATCCCGAAGCTGGCGAGCGCGTTGGCCATGATCGGCCCGTTGCCACCCAGCTTGGTGAGCTGGCTGACCAGCTCGACATTGGTGCTGCGGCCGGCCGCCGCGGCCAGCCGGTCGGCGAGCTGGGCGATTTTCGGCAGGCGCAGGTATTTCTCGGCGTTCTCCCGCTTGTCCACCACATGCAGGATCTCATCCACGAATCCATCGAGCCCGACAAAGGCGGTCATCTGGCTGGCGCGGCTGATGGCGGACTGGAGTTGGGAAGCGGTTTGTTCGCGTTGTTCGGGAGTGCTCATAAATCGAGTAATAGCGGAACCGGCCTGCGGGGTGAGGGTGTGAGAGAGTGATGGAGTGGGTTCCGGGCATTCCATCATTCCGTGATGCCGAGAATCCGCAGGATGCGCTCGAGCTCCGCATCGCTGAAGAAAGTGATTTCCAGTGCCCCTTTGCCCTGGGCGTAGCGCAGGCCGACCTGGGTGCTCAGACGCTCCCGGAGCTGGTTCTCCAGATCGGCGATATGGGCGTCCTTGGGCTTCGCCGGGAGCGGGAGAACCTGGCCCCCAGTGGAAGTCTCGCGGGCTTGCAAATGGGCGACCAGCGCCTCGGTCTGGCGGAC
>JAPLUA010000625.1 GCA_026397855.1 Verrucomicrobiota bacterium
CGAGGTCGCGAGCGCCCGCCTCGCCCAACACCAGCTTGGCCAGGGCCACCAGCCGGGTGCTTCCGGGCCGCAGCTCCTCGCACAGTTCGTAAGCTGCCTCCCGGCTCACGCTGCCAAACGGCTTCCCGATGCCGCTGCACGGCACGACGACCACGGTTTCCCTGGAAGGATTCATAGGCCCTTCAAATCCTGCTGCACCTGCGCTTGCATGACCGCGAAATAGGCCTCGGGACCAAGCAATCCGGGCCGCTCAGCCTCCCAGGCAGCCGGTTCGACCACCGCCAGCCATCCCGCTTCGTAAGGCGCTTGGTTTATCGCCTCCGGGCCGGCATTCAGCGCCGGATTCACCTCGATAATCGTGCCGCTGACCGGCGCATGCAACTCCACCATCGCCTTGATCGTCTCAATCTCAGCAAGCTGATTCCCCGCCGCCAGCCTGGCGCCCACCGGCTTGACGTTGGCGAACGCCACATCCCCGTTGTGCTGCTGAAGATAGTCGGCCAGGCCAACACGAACCCGTGTGCATCCGGGCTCCGACAGAACCCACACCCCCTCCGCCGAATAAAGCCGGTCCGTGGCCACGCGGAACGTTCGAGATATTCTGTCATGCCTGTTCCTTTCTTCGCCGCCTGTGCCGGCACGCTCATACCCGATTCACGCCAACAGCTTCTTGATCTCCTCCACCGACGGCACCCGCCCCGCCACCTTGAGCGAGCCGTCAACCACCAGGGCCGGCGTCACCATCACCTGCAAGGCCATCATCTGTTTCAAATCGGTGACCTTGCTGATCTCGTAAGGCACGCCCAGCTCCCTGGCCGCCTGCTCTGTCACCTCATACAGCTTGCCACACTTCGCGCAGCCCGCTCCCAGGATTAGCAATTGCTTCATGAATGGATTCCTATTTCGAGCACGCCCGCACCGATTCCACGCACTTGAAGAAGTTCAGCACGCACGGCGTCTTGAGCGAATAGAAGACCTTCAGCCCCCGCTTCTCATCCACCACGATCCCCGCGTTACGGAGCAGGGAGAGGTGCTTCGACACGGTGGAGATATCCAGGCCGGCGGCATCCCTCAGATCGCAGACGCAACGGGGATGCCGGGCCAGTTCCTCAACCAGCAGCAGCCGGGTCGGGTGTGCCAGCGCTTTCAGCACCCTGGCCTGCGCCTTATATTGCTCTTGTGTCGTTCTTGCCATAGATCCTTCTTCTCACTACAAGAATATTTGGCCAAACTGCCAAATAGTCAACCCCCCTTTTTTTCCACCCCTTCCCCGCGTGGCGCAGCTCATGTTGTCGGGGCGCGGACATTCCTGTCCGCTCCCTGAGCGCGTTCAACCTCCAGGCGGACAAAAATGTCCGCGCTCCGAAGAATCTAAGATGCGCACCGGCTGGCGGGCCGGGTTTCCCCTCCGTTGACACCCGGGGCGCTTTTTGCCCAGAATGGGCCTGTGAACTTTCGCGAAAAGATCATTCCCTGGGACAAGCTGCCCGGCTGGCGGGCGGCCCTGCGCGCCAGCGGCAAGCGGCTGGTGGTAACCAACGGCTGCTTCGACCTGCTGCACCTCGGCCATGTCACTTACCTCGAAACGGCCCGCCAGCAGGGCGACGCTCTGCTGCTCGGCCTCAACGGGGACGATGCCGTGCGCCAATTGAAGGGGCCCGAGCGGCCGGTGAACATGGAGGGCGACCGCGCCGCGGTGCTCGCCGCGCTCGAAAGCGTGGATGGCGTTTGCATTTTCGCCGAGCCCACGGCGACGCGCTTCCTGGCGGCCGCGCAACCGGACATCTACGTCAAGGGAGGAGATTACACGGTCGAAACGCTCAACCAGGATGAGCGTCGGACGGTGGAAAGCGCGGGCGGACGGATTGTCATTATCCCGTTCGTGCCGGGCAAGTCCACGACGGCGTTATTGAAGAAGATCGCCCGGTTGTAGTCCGGGCAGAGAATGAACATCCTGGTGATCTCCCTCGCCGGAATCGGCGACACCCTGTTCGCCACTCCGCTCATTCACGAACTGAGGGCGAACTATCCGCAAGCCAGGCTGGATGCCCTGGTCCTGTGGCCCGGGGCGAGGGATTTGCTGGAGGGCAATCCTCATATCAATCGCGTTTACCAGAAGAACCTGCTCAAGGCGGGAAAGGCCGAGTCCTTGGGATTCCTGTGGCAATTGCGGGGGGAGAACTATGATCTTTCGATCAATACGCACCCGCAGAGCCGTGTGCATTACCGTGCCGTGGCGCGCATCATCAACGCCCGCGTCCGGGCCAGCCACGAGTATGACAACGCGACCACATTCGACCGGCTCCTCGTCAATCGCACCCTGAAGCAGGATTACGGCAAGCACGCCATCGAGAACAACCTGGCCCTCCTGGAGTTAGTCGGCGCCAGCCGGAAGCTGCCCCGGCACGAATACGAGGTGTACCTGTCACCGGTTGAATTACAGTGGGCCAGGGACTTTGCCGCCCGGCATGGCCTCGGCGGGCGCAAGCTGCTGGGCATTCACGTCGGCTCGGGCGGAACCAAGAATCTGCCGCTCAGGCGCTGGCCCCTGGACCGGTATCTCGAACTGCTGAAGGCGCTGCGCCAGGCTCACCCCGAACTGGCGGTGGTGCTCTTTGGCGGACCGGAGGAGGAGAAGGACAACCTGGCGATCCACGCGCAGACCAGCCGGGAGCAGGTGCTGCTGGCTGAAACCGCAAACCTGCGCCAGGCCGCGGCACTGCTCAAGCATTGCGACCTGTTCCTGAGCGTGGACACCGCCCTGATGCACCTTGCCACTGCCATGCGAGTCCCGAAGCTCCTGGTGATAGAAACGCCGACATGGAACAAGCCGATCGAGCCCTACAACCACCCTTTTGAGCTGATACCCAACCCGGCGGTCGGGGGCAGGAACCTTGACTATTATCGCTACGATGGCCGCGGAATCCAGGGCACGCCCGCCGAACTTCGCCGCTGCATGGACTCGGTCACCGTGGAGGCTGCCCTCCGGACTTTGAGCCGGGCGATTTGAGAAGATGCGCGAGAACCAGCCAGCCTCGGAAGCCGCGGGCCCGGTCATCTCGGTCCTCGTGCTGAACTACAACGGCGCGCGATGGCTGGAGCGCTGCTTGAACTCGCTGCGCGCCCAGACGATCCGGGACCGCATGGAGGTCATTGTCGCGGATAACGTCTCGACTGACGGTTCGGACAAGCTGGGCAGGCGGATTGTGGAAGGCTGGCCGGGGAGCGTCTTCGTCCAGCACGGCGAGAATCTGGGCTACTGCAAGGGGAACAACGCTGCGGCCGAAGCGGCCCACGGCAAGTATCTGCTCTTCCTGAACAACGACACCTGGCTGGAGCCCGGCGGCCTGGAGCGGTTGCTGGATGAGGTGGCCGCAGCCGGCGCCGCTGCGGCCTGCCCGCTGGTGCTGAATTACGAGGACGACAGCTTCCAATCCCTGGGCGCGCTCGGCTACGACCTCTTTGGCCTGGCCAGCACCCGTGCCGAGTTCGCGCAAACGCGGGAAGTGCTCATGCCCGAGGGTTGCGCCTATCTCATCCGGCGCGACCTGTTTGAGCAGTTGGGCCGCTTTGACCCCGAGTTCTTCATGTTCGCCGATGAGTTCGACCTCTCCTGGCGGGTGTGGATTTCCGGGCATCGGGCCATCGCAGCGCCCTCAGCAAGGCTCCACCACCGCGGCGCCGCGCAGGTGAACCCCGCCGGCGGCGGGGCGACGGTGGAGTTCCGTACCAGCGACACCAAGCGCTACTACGCCAATCGCAACAGCCTCCTGGTGCTGCTGAAGAATGCCCGTTTCCTCCTGCTCCTGATGGTCCCGCTGCAACTCGGCTTGCTGGCGGTCGAATCGGTCGCCGCCCTCCTGCTCGTGCGGCGCTGGAGCTTTGTGCGGCGCGCCTACCTCGATGCCGTAGCCGATTGCTGGCACCTGCGCCGGCACATCCTGGCCGAGCGGCGGCGCATTGCGCAGTTCCGCCGCCGGGGTGATTTGTGGATGCTGCGATTCCTGCGGTGGCGCTTCAACCGGTGGGACGAGATCCAACGGGTGGCCCGCTCCGGACCGCCGAAGGTGACCCGATCCTGAACGGCTAATAGCGCCGGGCGGAAAACAACCGTTCCCGGGCACCGCGCAGCTTCGCGCGGAAAGTGACCAGGAGGCGGCCGAGGGGTGAAGCGGCGTATTCGAGGTTCGCGCTCTGCACAGTGCGGCGGTTCATGCTCAGCACCTTGTCAATGTTATGGACTTTGGTCAGCGCCCCGACCTGCTCCATGAAGATGCCGTCAGCGTGGTGGGCGTCGCCCTTGTCCTCGGAGTGGTATTGGGTGGTCTTGTAGCTCTCGCGGAACTTCTCCAGGATCCTGGCGGAGTGGCAGAACTGCAGGTAATCCACGCGGCAATCCATCCGGCGGCCTTTGCAGAAGCGGCCGGCCGGGCGGTCGGCGACGCGGCGACCAATGATCTGCGTCTTGCCCTGCGGGTCCACCAGGCCGATGTCCTGGGAAGAATACATCGCCTGCGGCTCGCGGTTGTGCTGCTGGTAGAAAGCCCAATAAGTGGCAAAGGCCTCGGGGTAAAACAGGTCGTCGTCATTCAGGTAAACGATGAGTTCACCCTTGAGTTCCCCCGAGTTGATGACGCGGTTGAAGCACCAGGAGGCCATGTTCTTCGTGCGGGCCAGCTCGGGCGTTTCGCCGGAAGGAATCACCTTGAGGCGCGGATCATGCAGGTAATCGAAGAAGCCCTGCCCCAGCAGCACACCGCTGTCCACGAGAATCCCCTGCCAGTCGCGGTGAGTCTGGGCCAGCAGACTCTGGACCGCCTCTTTGGCGAAGCGCGGCTTGTTGTGGGACGTGATAATGACGCTCAGGTCGGCCATTACCGGAGTCAAACTGAAAGGGCGCGGGGGCTGTTTTCGGGAGCGGGATCGCCCAGGAGCTTGCGGCGCAGCGGGATGCTGGCCATGGCCTGCACGTTCCGCCGCTGCTCCAGGCCGAACTTGCGCTCGACGAGGCCGAGGTAGTCCGGGTTGGTGAAGTATTTCTGCCAGGCCTGGTCGCGGAACCGCAGGACATCGGCGGCGGAGCAGTGGCGGGTCGGCATGGGCTGGCTTTCGTAGGAGAGAAAGCCGTAGCCGGCAGGCGAGTCCGGCAAGGGCCAGCCGTTGGCTCGCGCGAGATAGTAAAGGCTGCTCCCGGGCAGCGCCTGGCAGGGATACATGTTGGCCATCTCCGTGTTCAGCTCGATCGCCAGGTCGAGGGTCTGCTGCATCGTCTCCATCGTATCCTCCGGAAAGCCGAAGATGTAGTTGGAGATGATGTTGAGGCCGTGATCGCGGATGGTCTGGGCCACCTGTCGGATGTTCACGTCCTTGAACGAGCCTTTGGAGACCTCGTGCCGGATCATCTGGTTGCCGGCCTCGACGCCGAGCGCGAGCCAGCCGATGCCGGCGCGCTGGAAGAGGTCGAGGTAGTGGGGCTGCACCGTATCAATCCGCGAGTAAGACCACATGCGAAGCTTGAGCCCACGCTCGACGATGGATTGTAGCAGGGGCTCGAAGTAGCGCTTGTTGAGGAAGAACATCTCATCGGAGATACGCAGCGTCTCCACGCCAAGCTGCGCCAGCTTCTCAAACTCGCCGATGATGAACCCCGGCGACCAGAAGCGCATGTTGGGCGAATGAGAGGCGACCACACCATCCGCGTTATCCACGCGGTTGACGATGTTGATCATGCAGAAGTCGCATTTGAACTTGCAGCCGAGCGATGTGTAAATGGCGGCGAACGGGGTGCGGAAGTTATGGTTGAACTCGGCGTGCCAGAAGTGGGCGCGATACAGGTCGAGCGGGCGCTCCCGGTACGGGAGCAGGTCCCAGGCGTAGCCAGGCAGGTCCACATCCATTCGATCCTGGGGCACCACATGCTCGGGCGGGTTGAGGACAGGGACGCCATCCTGCTTGTGGCCGATGCCCTTGACCTTGACCAGGCCGGTCTTCAGGTCCGTTTGCAGCAGGTTATGAAGGGCATAGACGCCTTCATTGAGCAGAATCAGGTCCACGCAGTCCAACGCGAGCACCTCCATCGGGAGGGCGCTGGTATGAGAGCCGACGAAGCAGACGGTGTAGCCCGGGTATTGCTGCTTGAGCGACCGCGAGAGCGCCGTGGCGCCGATCATGTTGGTCGTGCCCGAGTTGGGGTTCTGGCCGTAGATGACCATGCAGACCATGCGGGGATTGGCCTCCGCGATCCGCTTGACCGAGTCCTCGACACTCAACCGCTCTGCGCCGCAGTCCAGGATGGCGACACCATAGCCCTTGGCGCGGCAGCTCTGGGCGAGCAGGAGCGCCCAGGTGGGCGGCTCGATGGCAGAGAAGTCCTTGCTCAGCGCCTGGTAGGCGTGGAAGGAGGAGTCGGGACTGACAAAGATTACATCGAGCTGCCGGTTCATTCGCTGCCTGGGTTATTTCACCCGATCCGGTTGAGCAAGGCGCACAACGCCATGATCTTCCCCTGCTCAAGCTCCGGGTAGTTGCCTATATAGTAGCCGTAAAAGTGAACGTGGTCCACTCGCGGGTAATTCTTGAGATCCTGTTCGCCGAGGAGCTTGCGGATATAGGGCTGGCGAAGCTGGTTGCCGCCGCCCGAGGTGCCCCGACGGAACTCCACCTTCGCCTCGCGCAGGGCCTGCTCGACTTTGGCGCTGAAGACGGGATCGGGCTGCCGCAAAATGAGGGTGAAGGCGTAATTGCAGCTTCCCTCGAGATCGAAGTCGGTGCGGTATTTGGCCGGGTCCAGGTGATCGAGGAAGAGGCGCAGGTTGGCGCAGCGGCGCTCGTTATTCTGATCGAGGCGCTTGAGCTGCACCCGGCCGAGGACGGCATTGATCTCCGTGCTGCGGACGTTGTAGGCGGGGAAGGCGAAGATAAAGTCGGGGTTGAGGTCGGGGTATTCCGCGCAGAACCGCCGTTTCAGGGTGTCGGAACCCGCCTCGCGCACCATGCCGTGGGAGCGGAACATGCGCAGCATTTCGTAGAGATCCGGATCGTTGGTGCAGATCATGCCCCCCTCGATCGTGCTCATGTGATGAGCATAGTAGAACGAGAAGTTGGACATCAGGCCGAAGCTGCCGAGCCGGGCCCCCTTGAAGGTGGCGCCATGCGACTCGCAGACATCCTCGATGAGCGGGATGTTGCGAGCCTTCAATTCGTCCAGCAGACGCTGGGTCAACGCGTTGTAGCCCAGGATGTGGGTGATGAAAACGGCCCGGGTCTGCGGGGTCAGGCGCGCGATGACCTGCTCGTCATCCATCCCCAGGGAGCGGGGATTGATGTCCACGAACACGGGCTTCATACCGCACTGGATGACGGAGGCGATATCGGAAACCCAGGTGAGCGTGGGGACGATCACCTCACCCGGCCCGTAGGTTTCACGGAGAGCGGACATGGTCAGCAGGTTGGCGGAGGAACCGGAGTTCACAAAGACGCTGTGCCTGACGCCCAGCCATTGGGACCATTCCTGCTCGAAGAGGCGCACCTGCTGGGACTGGGTGAGCATCGGTGCATCCTGCCCGAGGTAGGCGATCAACGCGTCGAGATCAGCGCGCGTGATGTTGTTATGCATCAGCGGCAAGTCCAGCGTGCCCTGCGCGGCGGACGCCTCCGCGACAGCCATGTTACTTTTCGTTGTAGTAGTCGCCATACTCAACCACGATGGTGCTCTTGCCGTCTTCCCGCTCCAGCGCTTTCTGGTAGGCGGGGAAAATATCCGCGGGCTCCTCGAGCCGGATGACCTCGATGTTCTCGCACATCAAGCGGAAGGCATCCGTGTAATCGCCGACGTGCTGGTGCTGCGGATGCAGCGGGCGCACGGAGCCGATGCCGGTGCGAATGATGACCTTGGGCCGATAGCCGTTATTGGACATCACGGGAAACTTGTCGAGGTGATTGACAACCTGGTTGACGGCGAGCAGGAGAAAGTTCCAGCGCGGGAAAATGCTGACGGGCACATGGCCGCCGAGCGCCAGCCCGCACGACATCCCCATCTGCAACTCCTCGGCCACGGGGAGCTCGAGCAGCTTCTCCCGCGAGACCTTCTTCAGGGTGTTGGACATCGCCGTGCCCGGGCAGGCGACGGCCTGGCCGAGAAACATCACTCGTGGATCGCCGGCGAGGTACTCCATCGCCCGGCACATTTCATCAAAGTATTTCATGGGCTAAAACTGAACCCGCACACCCGCGCCGGCGTGGGGATACTTGGTCTCGTACTTGTAATAAACCACCATCGGATGGGAGGCCTGCTCAGCCGTCAGGGCGGGCTGGTTCCAGGATTCGCGGGTATCGGTGCAGACCGACTTGCCGTTGTCCTCGACAATGAAGCGAATCGGCAGCTTGTGGTTGAAGGAATACTTGATGCTCTCGTGGGCAATGCCGGTCTCCGAGGTCATTTCCCCCATGAAGCAGTGAACGCGGCCCGGCTCGCCGCGGCGCTTGAGCCCGAGCGCAATCCCGACGGCGATGGGCACGATGCCGCCGACGATGGCGGAGGACACCACGCGGTATTGGGGAAAGCAGAGCGAGATGGAGCGGCCGGCGAGAATCTCGGCGCGAACCTCCGCGGGCGGAACGCCCTTGAGAAGGCACTGGTAATGGCTGCGCCACGAGCAGCAGACCCAGTCCTCTGGGCGCACATCCCGGAAGATCTCGATCATCCGCTCCTCGTTCCCGTAATAAAGATGGACCGGGGCGCGGATCTTCGCCGTGTTGAACAAATCGGCAATCTCGGTCTCAAAGTTGATCAGGTCGGTGGCTGTCATGGTTAAGTTTGCTTGTCTAGGGTGCCGGGGCCGGACACAGGGAACGATTCCCGGAAGGAGCGGGCCGGACCACCCGAGCGGGCCTGGTCGAGTTCCGCGTAATCCTGCTGCGGCGAGTAAAAGATGATCTGGCTGCCGCTGGTGTCGAACCGGAAAGGAACCCAAAGCAGGCTGCGCAACCGTTCCCGCACCTCTTCCCGGCGGCCCGGGGGCACGTAGAACAGGAGGAATCCGCCGCCGCCCGCGCCGAGCAGCTTTCCGCCGCGCGCCCCGCCCCGTTTGGCCTCGGCGTATAACTCGTCCACCTGCGTGTTGGAGACCGCGCCGCTCAGGCTGCGCTTGAGCTTCCAGGCTTCATCCAGCAAATCGCCAAAGCCGTCGAGCGAATCGCGACCCGAGAGGATCTCCAGCCCCTGGTCCACCATCTCGCGCATCCGGGTCAACTGGCGGGTGCGCGCGCCGATGTCGGCGACGTACGTGGCGGCCACTTCCGATGCGGTCCGGCGCAGGCCGGTGTAAAAGAGCATGAGCGAGTCGTTCAGCTCATTGAGCCGCTCCCGGGGAAGGATCACCGGATCCACGCGGAAGCTGTCATCACGCTTGAACTCGATCCTGTTGAACCCGCCGAACGCGGCCAGGATCTGGTCCTGCGCGCCGACGGTCTCGCCGATCAGGTTTTGCTCGACGTGAATCGCCTCGCGCGCCAATTGGCCCTGGGGGGTCATCCGGCCCAGCAGGGCGTACATGGCATGGAGAAAGCCTACCGTGAACGAGGAACTGGTCCCCATGCCGCTGCGCGCGGGCAGATCACCGTCGTGATGAATCTCAAGCCCCCGATCAAAACGCAGCATTCCGAGGACAGCCTTCACGACCGGATGCTGGACATCCGCGACGCTGTGGCAGTCCTCAATCCTGGAATAAACCAGGCGCAGACGGTGCTCAAAGAATGGCGGCAGGTAGCGGCAGGAGATGAAGCAATACTTGTCTATCGCGGTCGCCAGCACGGCACCGCCATGCTCCCGGTACCAGGCCGGGTAGTCAGTCCCTCCGCCAAAAAACGAAATCCGGTAAGGCGAGCGGCTGATTACCATAGGGGGCCTGATTTCCCGGCGAAATGAATCTCCAACGCGTTGCAGCCATGCCCGACATCCACAGGCTGCCCCAAGAATTCTCCGATCACTGCCCGCCCGAAGGGACGGCTTCCAGCCAGGTCACCCCGGCCGGAATAAAGGAAACGCGCTCCCGCCAAATCATCGGCAGGTTCCGCACCGCCCGCGGCGGCAATTGCGGTCGCGTTCTCCGTATTAAACATCATGCAGAATCAGCTAAACGTATTGAATCACACGCCGGGGCGTCAAGCTCCGGGTGCAGCCCATTGGAGCCGTTCAGCGCGTATGCATGAAGGGCTTTTCACAGTTTGGGGTGTTGGTGGGTAACGAATGCCATTGCCTTGGTCAGGTTGTCTTCGCCCATAGCGGATTGGAAATCGGTCAGGGATTGATGCTGAGGCTTTGGGTGATGGGAGCGCCAGTGCATGAAGAGGCTGATGACCAAG
>JAPLUA010000110.1 GCA_026397855.1 Verrucomicrobiota bacterium
GTGATGCATACGAACAACCCGTTCTGGCAGCTATCCGTGGCGCAGGCGGCCCCCACTAACGCGCCGGGCTCTTATCCGACGCCTTACCGGGGGGGGCTGGTGACGGTGACCAACGTGGGCAACATGACCTTCATGCTGTTTCCCGAGTACGCGACGCACGCGGTCAATGTCTTTCAGGGGTTGACCACGGCCGGCTTCTACAACAGCAACACCATCTTCCATCGCGTCATCAACGATTTTATGATTCAAGGCGGTGACGCAAATACCAATGGCTCAGGCCGGCTGGTGTTTGAGTGCGATGACGAGTTTCATCCGCAGGCCATGTTTACCGGCAGCGGGCAGCTTGCGGTCGCCAATCACGGGAAGGACACCGGCGGCGCGCAGTTCTTTGTGACCACCAGCCCCCAGAGGAGGCTGGATTTTGGCTACACGATTTTCGGGCAGCTGGTGCGCGGCTTCGATGTGTTGACCAATATCAGCCACACAGCAACGGGTGCCAGCGATCGGCCGCTGGCGGATGAGATCATCCAGACGGTCAGTTATGTGCCGAATACGGCGGACACGGTGCTAACCCTGACTGCAACCAACCTCCCAGGCGTCACCGGCACCATCACCGTTATCGCCAGCGACGGCGCGGGTGGGCAGGCGACCAATGTGTTTGCAGCCACGCTCGTTCTCGATACCAACAGCAACCATCAACCGTTCTTCTACCCCAACACCGTGACCAACCTGGTTGGGCCTTTGAACAGGACCTTGACGAACTTCCTCAATGCGCTCGAACTGGGCGGGGACAAACAATACTGGTCTCCGTACTTTTCTCCCGATACGGACTACGATCATGCCCCCAACTCAAGCTACAATCTCGTGACTAATAGGATGCGCGACTTGACCTATAATGTCACCAATGTGGATGGGGTGATGCAAGCCACCGCCACAGTGGACAAGAGTGCCGGTTATGGCGCTGGCCTGCATCCTTTCAAAATCGGCGGCTCTCTCTGGGCAACGACTGGGAACGATTTTGTCGGCAACCTGGACGAGGTGGCTCTGTCGGCGATACGCCGATCGCCGCGCAGGGCAAGACGGTCAGCGCGCTGGGATCGGTGCCGTTTTACAACGCTATCCTGGCAACCTTCACCAACGGCGTGCCGGGCAGTTCAAGCACGAACTTCACGGCGTCCATTAATTGGGGAGATAATTCCACCAATAGCGGCATGGTCGTTGCCAATGCCGCCGGGGAAAAGGCAGTGTTGGGATCGCACACCTATGTGAATCCCGGGACCTACCCGGTCTATGTGCGGGTGCAAAGCGCCATCGGTGCGAGCGCCACAGCCCTGTCGTTTGTCACTGTCACCAACCCGGCTGCGGCGGCAACCAATCTGCTGACGGTGCAGGTCACCGGGCAAGGAACGGTTTCGCCCAATTATAGTAACGCGTCGCTGCCGGTGGGCGGCAGCTACACCATCAGCGCCACTCCGGCGGACCTGTGGGTGCTGACAAGCTGGACCGATGGGAATGGCTTTGTGCTGGGAACGGGCACCAATTTGACCTTCACCATGTATCCGGGCCTGCGGTTAACGGCCAACTTCTTGCTGGCTAACCGGCCCTCGCTGAGGATTGCTTCTCCCTCGACCAACCGGGTGATCACCAACTTGTATTCATCGCCGGCGATAGTCACTGGCACGGCGTCCAACAACGCCACCATCACGCGTGTCTGGTATCAGGTCAACTCGGGTGGCTGGCGGGAGGCGTCCGGCACGACCGATTGGACCGCCAGTTTTGCTCCCGCATACGGGATCACCAACCGGTTTCAGGCCTATGCCGTCAACAACTATGGTTTTGTGTCAACGACAAGCGCCGTGTCCGTGGTGTATCTGGCCGGGGATGTTCTGGCAGTGATCACCAACGGGCCGGGAGGCATCACCCCGGCTCTGAACGGCCAATTGCTACCGCTGGGCAGCAACTACGTGTTGAAGGCTGCCCCGACGGCCGGCTGCCGACTGGTGAACTGGACGGACGGTGCCGGCAGCATCGTCACCAACGGCGCGGCGATGCGATTCGTCATGTCGTCCAACCTGACGTTCCGGGCCAACTTTGTGGATACGAACAGGCCGACGTTGAGCATTGTCACGCCGACGGCGAACCAGAAATGGAGCAACGCCGTGTTCACCGTGACGGGCAAGGCCAGCGACAATATCGGCGTGACCAACGTGTTCACCTCGCTGAACGGCGCGGACTGGGTGTCGGCTGCCCTTGCCAGCAACCGCACCAACTGGACGATGGCCGTTTCACTTGCGCCGAAAACCAATACCCTCCGGGCCTATGCAGTGGACGCCGCTGGCAACACGTCCACCACCAACAGCGTCAGCTTCGTTTATGTGGTGAGCGACCGGGTGCGGGTTCAAATCACCGGCCAAGGCACCCTCACCCCCAATTACAGCAACGCCATGCTCGAGATTGGCCAGGGCTACAGCATCAAGGCCAGCGCGGTCAATGGGCACACCTTCACCAACTGGGCAGCCTCGACCAACTGGGGCGGGAGCCAGATCACGACTAATGCCACGCTGAGCTTCATCATGCAATCGAACCTGACCTTGCAGGCCAACTTCATGGACACCAACAGGCCGACTTTGAGCATTACCGCACCCACGGCGAACCAGAAATGGAGTAACGCGGTGTTCACGGTGCGCGGCACGTCCAAGGACAATGCAAAAGTGACGGAAGTCTGGTGCCAGACGAACGGAGTTTGGGGGCCGGCCTCCGTTGGCAGCGCCGGAACCAACTGGACGATGGACGTGGCGTTGATGCGGGGCACGAACACGGTGCGCGCTTACGCGGTGGACGGGACGGGAAATCGGTCGCTGACCAACAGCGTGAGCTTTGTCTATGTGCTGAGCGACCGGCTGCAGGTGCGCGCCGTTGGGCAAGGCACGCTCACCCCCAACTACAGCAATGCAATGCTCGAGATCGGCATGAGCTACAGCATGAAGGCCAGCGGGGCGAACGGACATGCGTTCACCAACTGGGTGGTCTCGACGAACTGGGTGGGCGGCATGACCACCAACAACGCGACCCTCAATTTCGTCATGCAGTCCAATCTGACGCTACAGGCGAGCTTTGTGGACACGAACAAGCCGGTGCTCGCCATCATCGCGCCCACGGCGAGCCAGCGGTGGAGCAACGCGGTGTTCACGGTCAAGGGCACGGCCAAGGACAACGCGCAAATCTCAAAGGTGTGGTGCCTGACCAACGGCAACTGGGGGCTGGCGATTATCACCAACAATTGGACCAACTGGACGATGAACCTGGCGTTGGCGCCCAAGACCAACACGATCCAGGCCTACGCTGAAGATGCCGCGGGGAACAAGTCCCCGACCAACACGGTGAAGCTGATCTATGTGGTGAGCGACCGGCTGACGTTGATCACCACCGGCAGGGGAACCGTCTCGCCCAACTACAGCAACGCGGTCCTCGAGATTGGCACGACGAACACGTTGACCGCAACGCCGGGCGCCGGTTGTGTCTTCTCGAACTGGATGGGCAGCGTCCTGGGCACCGTGGTGCTTTCCAACAGCGCGGCCAAGCTGAGCTTCGTGATGCAGTCGAATCTCGTTCTGCGGGCCAATATCATTACGAATCCTTTCACTGCGTGGGCGGGCAGCTATTACGGCCTGGCATACGACCGGACCAGCGACATGGATCAGGCCGGTGCCGGCTTCTTCAGCGGCACCATCGGGAGCGCGGGGGCCTTCAGCGCCAAGCTGGTGTTTGTGGGCCGAACCAACTCGATCACCGGGCAGTTTGACCTGGGCGGCCACCTGGCCGCCACCGTCCCGCAGGCAGGCGGCAGCCCCCTGGCTTTGGACCTGCAGCTCGGGCCGGATACGCTGTCAGGCACCGTAAGCATTGGTGACCGGGCGTCAACCCTGGACGCCTATCGCTCGGTGTTCAACACCACCACGAACCCGTGCCCATACGCCGGACGCTACACGCTGGCGGTGCCAGGCGCAGAGGGCATTCCCCAGCTACCCGAGGGAAGCGGTTATGGGGCGGTGACCGTGGACAAGGCGGGCAACGCGGTCCTGACCGGTATGCTGGCGGACGGCACGGCCATGGGCCAGTCGGTGCCGGTATCAAAGTATGGCGACTGGCCCCTTTATGTCCTGTTGTACAGCGGCAAGGGTGCGATCAACGCCTGGCTCCGGTTCACGCTGCCGGCCGGCTTGACGAACACGATGGCCGCCTGGGTCAAGCCGACGAATTCCCTGAGCAAGTATTACGCTGACGGCTTCACCAACCTGACGCAAATCGCCGGTTCGTCGTATGTGTATGCCAAGACCAACCGCGTTTTGGCCCTGACCAACGGGGTCGTGGTGTTCAGCGGTGGGAACCTGGCCCTGCCGGTCACCAACCTGGTGCTGCTGACGGCAACGAACCAGTTTCTCAACCAGGGCACCAACCCGATGGCGATCACGCTGAATACAAACAGCGGACTGCTCAGCGGATGGTTCAAGGTGCCGGGAGCGGCCAGGACGAATCAATTCAACGGGGCCTTGCTCCAGGAGCAGATCCTGGGGGACGGCTATTTCCTCGGCACCAACGCGAGCGGGCGAGTTCTGCTCATCCCCGCACCCTGATCGCCAGCCGTCGGAACGGCTTGCTGACCGGCCTATTCTGGATGCGAAGGACGGCAGGGGGCGTCCGCGGGGAGTGTCGAGAAGAGGATGTTACGTAACAAGCCGTCCAAATGATACCTACGGTGTGTGTAGGGAGAGTATCCGGCGAGTATAGGGAGATACTTCGGTGTGATTCCGATCCTCGCCGCATTCTGTCATTGTCGAACTGAACCGATTCATTTCTTGCCCCGCTGCCGCGCAACTCAGGATGCCCTGGACCAGGATGCCCGCCCTGCCGCGGCCTTCTTGGCTGTAACCATGCAGATGAACCTGGCCCCACTGAACCGCAGCACTGCGAAGAGCGCAGAGAAAGACCGACCTGAGTTGCCTGAATCTGTGTCACTGAATAGCAATGGGTTCGAGCGCACGTTCCGGCTCCTGTTTCTCTGCGCCCTACGCACTGCTATGCGCCGATTTGATCGCAGGCTGCGAAGATTTAACGCAGAGGTTCACGAGTGCGCTGCTTCGCGAGGCACGCAAGAATCTTGTTGCCCTTGAGGCCGGAAAACGCCACTTGAGAAGGTGTCGTTACGCGAAACTGAACCGAACTTTAATTCTATGCAAGCATCTGATTCTCCGGTGCGGGAGCAACTCCTGCAAAGGCGGGTTGTGCCCGTGGCGGTGGCTGACTCCGTCGAGGACGCCGTGTCGCTGGCCCGGGCGCTGGTCGAGGGAGGGCTGCCTCTCATTGAAATAACGCTGCGCACGCCGTGCGCCCTGGACTGCATCCGGGCCATTCGCCAGGCCTGCCCCGAGGCGCTGGTGGGAGCCGGGACAATCCTCGATCCATCGCAGGTGAAGGCCGCCATCGAGGCGGGGGCACAATTTGGCGTGAGCCCCGGCGTGAACCCGGAGGTGGTGCGGGCGGCCGGCGAGCAGCAGTTGTTCTTCATACCGGGGATTATGACTCCTTCAGACATAGAGTCCGCGCTGCGGTTGGGCTGCCGGATATTGAAGTTCTTCCCGGCGGATGCGGCGGGTGGCATCAAGATGCTCAAAGCCCTGGCCGGACCCTACGAATCGGCCGGGGCGCGATTCATCCCGCTGGGCGGCATTTCCCCGGCCAATATGTCCGAATACCTCGCCCTGCCCGTCGTTGCCGCCGTGGGCGGCTCCTGGCTTTGCGAGCGCAAGATGGTGCGCGAGCAGAAGTGGGCGGAGATCACGGCCCTGGCGGCGGCGGCAGTGGCCAAGGCGGCCGCGGGCGCTGTTGGCCGCACGAACGGCTGAGGCCGGGCGAGCGGCCTGGTTGCGGCGGACTGGATATTTGCGCCATGCTGATTGCCTTCAACAAGCCGTATGGCGTGCTTTCACAATTCACGGCCGACGGCTCCCCCAACCTGCCCCTGTCCGGGTTCGGTTTCCCGAAGGGGGTGTATTCCATTGGCCGACTCGATGCGGACTCGGAAGGATTGCTGCTGCTGAGCGACGAGGCGGAGCTGAACGATAGGCTGCTGCACCCGCGCCATGCGCACGAGCGCGAATACTGGGCCCAGGTGGAGCGGGTTCCCGCTGCTGAGGCGCTCGCCCGGCTCGAAGCGGGACTCGTTCTTCAAGGGCGCAAAATGCTCCCCTGCCGCGCCCGGATGCTCGAACCGCAGCCGGAGGTTCCTCCCCGTGAACCGCCCATTCGCTTCCGCAAGACGGTGCCGGCGTGCTGGATTGCCCTGGAACTGGTCGAAGGCAAGAACCGACAGGTGCGACGCATGACGGCGGCCGTCGGCCACCCGACGCTGCGGCTCATCCGGGTGCGTGTCGGCAGGTTTGAACTGGGCGACCTTGGGTCTGGCCAATGGCGCGAACTCTCCGCCCCGCAGCGCAAGCTCGTGTTGGGCTGAACTCGAATCGGGCTTATCCTAATGACAATGAAGCAGCAAGAATCGGAGCCCGCGGGCGGGCAAACCTCCGCGCCAGAGATCCTGGAGCGCCTGGTTCAGCAGGCGGAGCGGGCGGGGGCCAGCGATATTCACCTCCATAAGCACGGCAGCGCGGCGGCAGTGGCGTTCCGGCTCGACGGGGTGATGACGCCGACGGCGGAGTTGCCCGGAGAAGTCGCCGACAGGGTCTTCGGCCGCATCAAGTTCCTGGCCAAGTTGAAGACCTACCAGGAGTCCCTGCCGCAGGATGGCCGCATTGACCAAGCCGCGGTCGGCGCGCGCAGCGACATCCGCGTGGCCACCTATCCCACGGTGACCGGCGAGAAGATTGTCCTGCGGCTGTTCAACGCCGCGGGGGTGAGAACCCTGGCAGAACTGGAGCTGCCCGCCGAGGCGCGGGCCGAGCTGGATCGTTTTCTGGCCCAAACGGCCGGATTGCTCCTGCTGACGGGGCCGGCGGGCAGCGGCAAGACCACGACGATTTACGCCTGCCTGCGAGCCCTGGCGGAAGGCGGCAGCCGGCACATCATCACCGTCGAGGACCCGGCCGAGCAAATCGTGCCCGGGGTCATGCAAACCGAGGTGAATGAGGCGCGCGGCCTCGATTTTGCCAAGGCGGCGCGGCATCTCCTGCGCCAGGATCCCCAGGTGCTGGTTATCGGGGAGGTGCGGGATGAAGAGACCGCGAACATCGCGGTGCGGGCGGCGTTGACGGGGCACTTGGTGATTTCGACGCTGCATGCTGGGTCGTGCAAGGGTGTGTTTGAGCGGCTGTGGGCCCTGTGCGCGGATCACTCGGCGATCGGGGCGGCACTGGAACTGGTGCTGAATCAGCGGCTGCTGCGGCGGCGCTGCGGCGAATGTTCGGGCAAGGGCTGTCCCAGTTGCCTGGGGACGGGTTACCGGGGCCGGTTGCCGCTGGTGGAATGGTTGCGCGTGACCGACGCCATCCGGCATCGGATCGGCGCGCACAACTTCGACAGCCTGGCGGCCCGGCCCACGCTGGCGGAGAGCGCTCGGGGGCTGTTGCAGGCCGGATTGACCACGGAGGCGGAGGTCGGCCGGGTGCTGGGATTCGCGCCCTGACCGCCAATGCCGCGCGCGAGTTTGCAGCCGGCAAAGGCCGGGCACCTTGGACCGTGATGAACCGGGCCTTCACCTGTCCAACCTTTCAGACAATGCCTTATTTGAACTGATGTCATGAGCTACGACGAATTTGCATTCTTCAACCAGCAGTTGGCGGCGATGTTGCGCGACGGGATGCCGCTGGAGGGGGCGCTGAAGGAATTGTGCGCCGGGATGCGGACGGGGACATTGAGGTCGGAGATCGAGCAACTGGAAGCCGACCTGGCCCGGGGCACCCCGCTCAAGGAAGCCTTGGCGCGGCGGGAGCTGCCATCGTTCTACATCCGCATGCTGGAGATTGGCGCCCGCAGCAACGACCTCCCGGGCGTGCTCACCCTGCTCGCGGACTATTACCAGCGGGCCAATGCGCTTTGGGTCCGGCTCAAGGGCCTGATGGTTTACCCGCTCATCGTCGTCATCGTGTCGCTGGGCCTGACGCTGACAGTAGCGCTGGCTTTGAAGAGGTTCATGGGGCAGTTCTTCGACCAGTTTGCCCCGCCGCAGGCGCTGCTTCTCAGCGTGTGGATCCCGCCGATCGTGCTCGCCGGGGTGGCGCTGCTCGGTCTAGCGGCGGCCTTCATCCCGAGCTGGCGGGCGTGGCTGCGGTGGCGGCTGCCGGCCTTCAGGGAAGCCAGCCTCGCGCAGCTCGCATCGGCGATGACCCTCATGCTCAAGAATGGAATGACCCTGCCTGAGGCCCTGGCGATGGCAGAGTCACTGGAGAGCGGGACGCCGGCCGGCAAGGCCCTGGCTCGTTGGCGCCATCTTGTCGAGGCGGGCCAGGGCAAACCGGCCCAGTGGACCGGTGATAGCTGGCCATTCCCGCCGCTATTCGTTTGGCTGGTGCAGAAGGGCGGCGAGGATGTGGCGGCGGGTTTCCGGAAGGCGGCGGACATTTACCAGGCCCGCGCCGCTTACCGGATTGAGCTCGCCCTGTATGGGGCGCTGCCGGTGTCCATTCTCCTGCTCGGCCAGATGGTCTTGTGGCAGGCATTGCCGCTGATGAGGTCCATGACCTGGATGATGGATATGCTCGGGGGATCCATGAGCGGGGATTGACGCGCGATGAATGACACCCTTGAACAGTTCTCCCAGTTGGATCCAGTCATCGCAATACTGGTCCTGGCGCTAGTCTTTGTGGGCTACCTGCTGCTCGTGCTCGCGCCCGTCTGCGGGGTGACCTATCTCATTTACTTCCTGTTGACGCTGCCGATGCGGCGCAACGAGCGGGCGCGGTTGTTCCTGGATCTGCTGGAGCTGGGGTTGAAGGAGGGGAAAACACCGGAAGCTGCCATAGTCACAGCGGCCGCAACTCGCGACCGGTCGCTGGGCGTGCGATTCCAACTGTTGGCGGCTCACCTCGAGCAGGGACTGTCGCTCAGCCAGGCGCTGGAGCAGGTGCCGCGCGTGGTGACACCGCAGATCCGCGCGATGCTCAAGACCGGCGAACGCATCGGCGACGTGACGAAGGTGCTGCCGGCCTGCCGCCAGTTGCTGACCGACGGCGTCTCACAGGTCCGGGGGGCGCTCAACTACCTGATCCTGCTGGTATTCGCCGTCAGCCCGGCAATGATCTTCGTGCCCCTTATGCTCAGGATCAGAGTATTGCCAGCGTTCCGTACGGTCTTTGATGCAATGTTGGAAGGGGTGCCTTTGCCGGCTTTCACCCGCCTGGTGTTTGATGGGAATGATATTTCGACAGCCATCCAGGTGGGCATCCTCGGCCTTATGTGGCTGGCACTGCTCGCTTACCTGGGTGGACCCAGGCTGCGTGGGTGGGTGAACCGCTCGCTGCCTGGGGTGCCGGATCGGGTGATCTACAGGCTGCCCTGGCGCCGGAAGCGCATGCAGCGGGACTTTTCTTCCATGCTGGCCATGCTGCTGGATGCCGAAGTGCCCGAAGCCGAAGCGGTTGCCCTGGCGGCGGAATCCACGGGAAATATTCTGTTTGCCCGGCGCGCGGTGAGGTTACGCGAGCTGTTGGTGCAGGGAGTCAAGCTGCCGGAGGCTATCCGCGTGATGGACGACTCGAAGGAGCTGCAATGGCGGCTTGCGAATGCGCTGCGTGGGGGAGGCGGGTTTCTGCGCGCGCTGGCCGGGTGGCATGAAGCGCTGGATGCCAGGGCCTTCCAGTTGGAACAGGCCGCCGCCCAGTTCACGACGACGGCCCTGGTGCTGTTCAACGGGCTCATCGTGGCCAGCGTCGTGATCGCGGTGTTCCTGGTTTTTGTCAGGATTATCAACGAGGGCATACTATGGTGATTCGGACCCGGCTCAAATCCAGGCGGCAATGCGGGGCGCTGATGACGGAGCTGATGGTGGCTTTGGCGATCCTCGCGGGGGTGCTGCTGCCGTTGGCCTACTCCCTCGTGTCGGAACGAAGGCTGGCCCGCTCATCCTACCAGCGGGCCGTGGCGATGGAGATCGTGGACGGGGAAATGGAAGCGCTGGTGGCGGGCGAATGGCGGGCGTTCCCGCCCGGCACACAGGATTACCGAGTTCGCGCCGCCGCAATGACTAACCTTCCCCCCGGCAAGTTCCTGCTCACCTTGGAGCCCGGCCATGTGCGGCTGCAATGGCAGCCGGCGGTGAAGCAACACGGTGGCGCAGTCGTGCGCGAAGCGAGGGTGAAATGAAGATCAGGCGCGAAACAGAATGCAGGCGGCAGAACGAGGGCCGAAGATCAGCGATCCGCGGCTTCCAGCTCATCGAGGCGCTGGTTTATATCGCCGTGATCTTCGTAGTGCTGGGGGCCGGCTACGAGGCCCTTTATCGCTGTATGGACAGCTCGATCACGCTGCGTCGCAATGCGGACGACATCGCCAGTGCGCTGCACGCCGGGGAACGGTGGCGCGCGGACGTGCGGCTCGCCAGCCGGCAGATCCGGGTGGAGCAGACGCCCTCGGAACAGATTGTCCACCTTGAGGGCCCGCGCGGGGAGGTAGCCTACCGTTTTGCCACGAATGCCGTTTTACGGCGGGTCGGGGATGCCCCGTGGGTGCGCCTGCTGCCAAGCGTCAAGTCATCGGTCATGGAGGCTGACCCGCGCCGGCAGGTGACGGCGTGGCGCTGGGAACTCGAGCTTAAGCCACGCCAGCAGGCAAACATGAAGCCGGGGCGCGTCCGGCCGCTATTCACGTTCATCGCCGTCCCCGAAGGGAGCCCAAGCCAATGAAGATCAATCCCGCTCAAGCATCGTGGACCCTGCGTCGCCGCCACGGCCCTCGCCGCCAGCAGGACGGCATGGCGGTCATCGTAGTCCTGGCGCTGCTGGCCATCATTCTTGTTTACGTCGCCGGGAACATCCGCTCCCTCTACTGCCTGGGCGCGGAGTTGAAGCTGGTGGAGAGGCAGCAAAAGCAGCGGCTCCAGGCTGCCGCGGCTGTTGCGATTGCCAGAACCAACTCAACGCCGCAACCCGCCGCCGCGCCCCCGAAGCCCACAACAACCCCCAACCACTGACCCGGATGGACCGCATCACCGCTATCAAGAAGTCGCTCCGGGCGTTCGTCTGCGGCCTGGTCGGCTTCCTCCCGTTCATCGGCATCATCCCGGCGATCTATGCGCTGGTCTGCTGGGCCCAGATTCGCTTCCATTACCGCAACCAGTGGAACCCGGCCTCGGCTTACCTGAGCTGTGGCGCCTGGCTGGCCGTTCTGGGCCTGGCCGGCTCGGCGCTGATCCTTGCCGTGCTCGCCGTCCAGTTCATGATCTAGTTTGGGACCTCACGGTCGAACCTGCACGCGGTAGAAACGCGCCCCCTTGCTGGCGTTGGTAGTGGTGTAATGCATCGGGCTGCCTGCGGCCTGAATCCAGTCGCTCACCGCTGTCCATGCCCCCGCGTTGGAGGATGCGGAAGGCCAGGCCAAGGCCCGGTAAAACCGGCGCGCGGAAGTCGCCGCCTGGGGATCGGTCCAATCCAGCGCCCCCCCCGCCGCATTGGTGAGCGTGGAGGTCCAGGCGCTAAGATTGGTGGAGACCTGGACGGCGTAAGGCGTGTTGGCTGGCGCGTCAATATGCAGTTTGAAAGCGCCGCCAGGGTGGCTCACTGAACCCGACAGGCGAGGCAATTGTTGCGGGGCCTCGAGACTCGATGCCTGCACCTGGTAGAGCCGGCCCGGGATGGCGGCCCATTCAAGCCGCACAAGCGTGTTGCTCTGAACCGTCGCCGAAAGGAAAACGAGCTTCGAGGCGGCGTTGGTAGGGTTCGTGCCGGCAATGAACTCGTCGTAATCAGACATCCCATCGCCATCCGAATCGATGGATGACGTGCGGTTGGCAGCGGCTGATCCGAAGTAATATCTCTCCCAGGCGTCGGAGATGCCGTTGCGATTGGCATCAATGAAGTTGTAGTTGCCCGTGAAAGTGAGAGTCTCTTTGTTGGTGAGCGTGTTCGACTGGTCGGGAGGAGTTTGGTGAAAGGCGACATCACTGAAATGCACCGTATAAGGGCCGGGGGGCACGTTGGTGATGGTGGTCAACGGGGCGGAGCCGACCTGGCCTATGGGCCCGATGAGGGTGAAATTACCCTGGCCGAGGTTCTTGGAGACGACAATTTTACCGCCGCCGGCCACACCGGTAATTCTGACATCGTCCAGCAGCCAGCCGTCCAGCGGGCCTTGGCCATCGCTAAACGCTACATACCACCACACGACCTGGATGTTCCTCCCAACGTACTCGGTGAGATCCACCGTGGCCTTCTGCCAATCCATCACTGCTGTGCCGACATAATTCATCCGGCCCGGCACGTCGGTGGGGGCCATACTGCTGTCGGTGCGGATACCCAGTTCGGCGCCGAGGGTAAGCACGGAAGAGAAATCGTAGCAGTGCCAGAAGGTAAGGGTGGCCGCACTGAAGCCGGAGAGGTCAATCCACGGGCTGCAAAGGATGCTTGTTTGCATTTCAAGAAAACCCAAGGTCTCACCCTGAAGATTGCTGCCCCAGACGTTCGTGCCCGAATAGGCGGAACCCTGCAAGCCATTGTTGGGGGTTCCGAGCGACCAGTTCAAAGCCGAGCCAGCATCCGGCACGACAGTCCATTCATTGGAGCCCTGTTCCAAATCATCGAACCAGGGTGGCCGCGGCGCTCGTCGCGTGGTAAAAGTGTAAAGGTCGCCCTCATTGTCATCCACGGTCGTGTTGCCGGCATCGTCCCTGCTGACCACCTGGTAATAGTAGTCCCGCCTGGCCAAAAGGCTGGCCACCGTCACGCTATGATTGGTGACCAATTCCGCGCTGTAGGCCGTCCGGCCCAGAAAGACCGATTCGCCATATTGGACCAGTGAATCCGCCGGTTTCGACGTGGTCCAGCTCACCGTCGCATCGCCGTAGCCCGTGACTGCCGCGACATTGGTGATGAGCGGCGGCACAGTATTAATGGTTGCAGTGGTGATGGCGTTGCTTCCATTCGAAGCGTCGAAATACGCAGCGGTGACGATATCGCCGCCGCGGACGGTCAACTGGTTCGGAGCGTTGGTGCCCGTCACCGTCAGAAAGCCGCGGAACAGACCTGGCCGGATCGTTTCGCGCAGGACGACAGTAACTTTATTGGTGCTTGAACTGGTCGAGAAGGTGGCTAGCGCCTGACCTGTCCCGGCGAGGTCGGAATCTCCCATCTCGACGGTAATCTGGGCTGGGGCAGTGTACACGTTGTGGTTAAGGTAGATGCTTCCAACACCGCTGGCCCCCGGCGTCAGGAAAGCAAGAATATTCCGCAGAAGCACAACTTCATTGTTGGGCGGCACTCCTGTCGCGGGAACTGCATCCAGCGGGAACGAGAGAAAAACGACTCTGCCGGGGCTGTCCGCCCCAACCTGCGGATAGCTCATGCCGCAGGGTCTCCGGGAGACAGCTTCATAAAGAATGGGGGTGGCGTTGGTACCGGGCGTAAAGGTGTCGGAGAAGTCCGGGCCGAAGGAAACGCTTATAAAGTCGGAAAGGTCGAGACTGGGATAGTTGTTGTAATCGAGCGTGACGTATGTGCCGCTGCTGATTGGATCTCCTGGCGCGCCCAGTATGGCTGGCACGCCGAAGTCCTCGTCGCAGTCCGTGCAGGTTGCCAACGGATCGGAGTTCTGCTTAAATCCGCCCACTTGGAGCACATTCTTGCGGAAGGGCACGTTGCCCAACCGGCTGAGGATCCCCATAGACGCCATGAAGAAGGAGCCCCCACCGTCGAGGTAATCTTGAATCATGACCTGTTGCCGGGCATTGATCGTGTTGTTGGTGGCGGAAGGGTCGGTAAGACCATCTTCGTCAACACCGTAGTTAATGGCGTCATCAATGGTGCGCCAGATGACCGCCGGAAATACGCGGAGGTCGGAGAGTTGGGGGGAGCCGCGCGCAGAGACTTTCCAATGCGCGAAGCTGAAGCCGGCGGCGGTCAATGAATTGGTGTAAGTGCTGTCGGGGATGTCGGGCGAGCCGCTCACCGGTTCGTAGGCATCCACCAGCAAGACCGTCGGTACGGCCACCCCGACGAACTTGAAATAGGCGCCGGAGTTGTTGTTGGTGGCGGCATTGCCGGCGGCATCCGTCGAGACGACGTAGAAGGAATAGGTCTGGCCGGGAGCCAGGCCGCCCAATCGGATGGAATGGGTGGTCGTAAGCGCGGCGTTGGTTAAAGCTAGGCCAAAGGTGAGGTTGGTGCCGTAATAAGCAATGGAGGCGGTCGGCTCGCTGGTCTGCCAGGAGATGGTGATGACGCCGAGATCCATGGCAGCCGTCACCCCGCTGATCACCGGCGGCACAATATCCGCCGTCGCGACCGCGGTGCGGGTGGTTCCCGAGCTGTCAACATACCGCGCCTCGATGGCGTCGCCCTGGCGGATGGCCAGCTTGCCGTCCACGGCGGCCGCGCCCGTGACCGTCGCCACCGGACCCGTGAACGCGCCATAGCTGCCGGCCGATTGCAAAATGTAGTTCTCCCCCGCCGGCTCGGTGGTGCTCGACAGCAGCACGCTCACCGTGTTGCCGGCACTGCGGGCGGCGTCAAAGACCGCGAGCCGGATGACCCCCGGCGCGCTGTAGGCCGGCCGGTCCAGGAGGATGGACCCGCCACCGGGGCGCGCCAGGTCGCCCGAAATCACGAGCGCGAAATCCTGGTCAATGGCAGCCGTGTCCAGCCGCGCGTCCTGCACGATATGCCGTGCGCGGACCCGCACCAGGTAATCTCCCGGCACCGGCTGCGCCAGGTGGACGGCCTCGACATTATTCAGCGCGTCCGGGGACAGGGCGTTCGGCGCGGAATCGCCGCCTGCGAACTGGTTTCCGCGATAGAGCGTCCCGTCCGGCCCCACGACCTCCAGGTCCAGATCATTCACCAGCGCGGGGATCGCGCCCGGAAACCCGGCTACGTCCGTATAGGTCAGGGTGATCTTCAGCGGCTGGCCGGAATTCCGGACCAGCGTGTGCCGCACATAGGCCTGGCCGTTGGTCAGCAAGGTGGACTGGTCCACATACTCGTAGTAGCGCGGAGCCGTGCTGAGGTTGGTGCAGATGATGTTGGTCAGCGTGATGCGACCCCACCCCTCATCGTTGTTGGGAATCGGGCCGGGGCCGCCATTCAACGGGTCCAGCTCATTGGCCGAGTTGATCAGGGCCGCCTTGACCAGCGCCGGCGAGGGCACCGCGTTCGTGTGCAGGCTCTTGTAGTACTGGACGAAGACAGCGGCCGCGCCCGCAGCATGGGGGCCGGACATGCTGGTGCCGCCCATATACACGTAGTAGTCGTCTATCGCCGTCCAGGAGACCGACGCGATGTCCCAGGCGGCGGACGAAGCGGCCGAGGCGATCCACGTGCCGGGCGCGACCACGTCCGGCTTGATCCGGCCATCCTCGCACGGCCCGCGGCTCGAGAAGTCCGCCATGGTATCGGCGCCATCCGCATAAAGCCCGTAGGTCATCGCCAGGAACCCCGGCACGTTTTCCGATGCGCCGGTGGCGATGACATTCTTGCCCGTGGCCGGGCTGCCCACGGTCAGCGAGTCGGGCCCCGCATTGCCCGAGGAGAACTCGAGGATGTATGGTTGGTCGCCCGGCGTTGATCTGTCCGCGTCCCGGACCAGTTCGTCGAATTGTGAGGCGTCGCTGTCATACTCGCCCTGGACGTCATTGCCCCAGCTATTCGATCCGATGTCCGCCCCGTTTTGAACAGCATCGCGCGTGAGGGTTTCATCGCTGGGGAAGGGGCTGGCTTCACCCGCCGCGTCGTCAAAGAGCCGCTCGATAAACAAGCTGGCCTTCGGGGCAACCCCAAGCCCGTAGAGGCCCCCGAACTCCGGGTCGGTCTCACCGGTGGCCGCGTTGCCCGCCACAATGCCCGCGCAATGCGTCCCGTGGCCGTAGCCATCGGAGCCGTCAAAGATGTTGGTGCCATACCACTTGAAACCCTTCACCCGCCCACTAAGGTCCGGGTGCATCGCGTTGGTATCCCCGCTGTCGAGGCCGGTGTCCGCCACGCACACCGTGACGCCGGCCCCGCTGAATCCAAGCTGCTGGCTGATCGTGGGGGTGGCAACTTGGCCGTCATCGCCGCCCACCAGCTTGGCGGCCGGCTCGTCCACCAGCTTGCGCCGCGGCGTGCGCTCGATCCACAGGACGGAGGCCGACTGCGCCAGCGCATCCAGGTTCGCGGGCGGCAACTGCCCGCGCAAGAAGATCCCCTGCCGGAGGCGGCTTTCGTGCGCAACGCTCGCAAACAGCGAGCGGACGCCGGCAATCTCAGCCGGAGTTGCCTGCGGGGAAATCAATACAGTGGTAGCCAGGACCAGGTTGGTTTGCGGCAACGCGCCCGCCGCCGCCAGCCGGGGATGGACCTTGTAATCCGCGCGATAGGGGCCCAGCCAGCGGATGTAGCTCAGCCCTTGGATCTTCTCCGGCGGCACGCTGTTGAACTGGGCGATGAACGCATCGTCGGGCACATACTTAGCCAAACCCACTGCCATCCCCGCGACCTTCGCCCGCGGTGGTGTCGAGATGGTTTCGGTGCGCAGCCGGATTTGGCGGGTCTGCGCGACGGCGGAGAAGTGGATGGAGAAGGCGAGACCGGCGGCAAACATGTGCAGGCAACGTCGCGGCAGCCCGGTGCGGCGGAGAAGAAAGCTAAGCTTCACTCCTCCAATATACCCGCTGTGCAGCCGCCAGACAACTTACTGTTTCTTGAGCATCGCCTTGGTCTCAGCCTGGAGGTCTTCCAGCTCGGGACGAAGCTCCACCTTGGTGGCCTTGTCCATGCGATCAATGAACAGGATGCCGTGCAGGTGATCGGTCTCGTGCTGGACGGCGCGGGCCAGCAGCCCCCCACAGCGGAACTCCAGGGGCTGACCGTGCTCGTTGAGCGCCTTAACATCCACCACGGCAGGCCGGGTGATGTCGGCAAAGATCTCGGGGAAGCTCAGGCAGCCCTCGGGACCGGTTGCGTCGCCGCTTTCCCGGACCGGCTTGACTTCTGGATTGATCAGGACCAGCGGCATCAATGAGTCCACGGTCGCCTCTTTCCCGTCCACCTCGATCGAGGATGGGCGATCAGTCACCCCGCGCACATCAATGACGGTGACTTGCACCGCGAAACCAACCTGCTGCGCGGCCAGGCCAATGCCTTTGTAGGCATACATGGTTTCCATCATGTCCGCAACGAGCTGACGGATCTGGGGTGTGAGGGCGTCAATGCGCGCCCCTTTCTGTCGGAGCACCGGGGTGCCGTATTTGACTACGCTTAAGGACATGGGGAGGGGCGGGTGGCGGGTGACGAGAGAAGCCGGTGTCGGGTGCCATTATCGTTGGATTGTCAGTGCTGTTTAAATGATGGAGAATGTGAATATGCAATCTGCGGATCGGTTGGAGTCGTTCGGAATCTATCAACTGGCGCGGCAGCTATTTAAGGTCGTCGACCACATTATCGGCGGCCTC
>JAPLUA010000417.1 GCA_026397855.1 Verrucomicrobiota bacterium
GAGCTGACGTTGATCACGAAGAAGTCCACGTGTGGCCACAGGACGCGCACGGAGTTGGCGTAATCCTCCGCCGCGCGGTCAAGGGGTGTGACCTTGGATTTGCCGAGGTTGATGCCGACCGGGTGCCCGGGCCAACGCCCCCGGGCCTTCCACCCGGCAAGCTGGCACGCGACCGCTTCGGCGCCCGGATTGTTGAAGCCCATCCGGTTTACGATCGCCGCCTCGGGGATGGCGCGGAAGACGCGCGGGGCGGGGTTTCCCGGTTGCGCATGCCACGTGACGGCGCCGAGTTCGGTGAATCCGAATCCCAGGGCGGCCCACGTCGGCAGCGCCTCGGCGTGTTTGTCCATGCCCGCCGCCAGCCCCACCGGATTCGGAAAGCTCAGGCCCATCGCGCTTATGGGCAGCTTCGGCGCGCCGTAGAAGGCCGCCAGCGTGCTGCAAGCGAGCTCATGCCGGCCCGCCCAGCCCAATGCGCGCATCATGCGATTGTGAATCCGCTCGGCGTCCTGCTTGAACAGGGCGGGGCGTATCAAGTGATGGTAAAACCAGCTCACGGCCTTCTTCTAGCGGAAAACAAGCGCCTGGGAAACACCAAACCGCGATCGGGCGGACGGTGGGGCGCATTCGCGAGTTGCTGGGGGAGCGCTGACATTCTTGTCGGCCTGTTCGTGTGGCCGCGCAGGGGCAGCCTGGGAACACGCCGACAGGAATGTCAGCGCTCCGCCGGATCCCCAGCAACTCGCGAATGCGCCCCGGACGCTGAGTCGAACGCAAAGCGCGGCTTTGGACTCTATTGCTTTAAGGCTGCCCGTCGGGTAAGGTGTTTACGCCCAAGTTTCTAGCGGACTACCCGGCAGGAATCTAAGGCGGGACTATTTTATGACCAATACAACACTTGATGCGTCGGCCCCCAGGAAAGGGCGCGGCTGGCTCCGGAAGTTAGCCTGGATCGCGGGCGGCTTCATCCTTTTGCTCGTTGTCGCCTATTTCGTGGCGACCAGTTCGGCCTTCTTCAAGAGCGTCATTCTGCCCCGCGTCAGCAAGGCGGTGGGTGCCGACATCACCGTGAGCGAGGCCTCTATCAGCCCTTTCAGCCAGGTCACCCTGCGGAACCTGAAAGTGCAAACGACCGGCACCGAGCCGCTCATCACCGCCCCCGAGGTGCGGGCGAGCTACAGCCTCATGGACATCCTCGGCGGGAATATGCGCGTGGATGAAGTCGTCCTCTCCTCGCCGACGGTGAACCTGGTCGAGAACCCGGACAAGTCCAGCAACCTGGATCCCCTGACTAAAGGGCAGCCTGCGAAACCGGCTGCCGGGCCAGCCAAGCCTTCCAAGCCGCTCCAGATTGATTTGCGGAAGCTGACTTTGTCCGATGCGACGGTGCGGAAGGTGAAGATTTACAGCCAGACCAATGCCTGTCGGGATGTGATCGAAGTCACGCATCTGAACGTCACGCTCGACGGCCTGAAGAACGGGCAGCCGGGCAAGCTGACTGTGGGCGCCGATATCAAGGTGGAGAACAATCCGCCCTCGCCGGGCACGAACGGGCTGCTCCATGGCAAGCTGAGCGGCAACTTCGGCTTCACCCCGACGGCGGATTTGAAGGCGGCCTCGATCACCGGCTCCGCGCGCCTGGATGTGAGCCGCGCCGGGGGTGCCTTTGCCGATCTGGCCGGTGGCGGCGCAGACCTGCAATGTGAGGTTAGCCCCACGGACATCAAGCAACTGGTGCTGAGCTTCCAAAGGAGTGGCACGCGCCTGGGCGAAGTGCGCGTCAGCGGCCCGTTTGACCTGGGCAAGATCGAGGGCCGGCTCGCGGTGGCGATCGTTTCCATTGACAGGCAGCTGCTGAACCTTGCCGGCGCGAAGCAGGGGATTGATTTCGGTGGCACGGTAATGAACTCCACTAACGATGTTCAGATCGCCAGGGCCGGGTCGTTGATCACCACGGTCGGCCGGCTGGACGTCAGCAAGTTCGAGGCAAGGCGCGCCAACGAGGCCACTCCGCAGCTTGAGTTGCAGGCGCAATACAACATTACCGTTGACCTCGCGCAAAGCAATTCGCTGGTGCGCGAGCTGACGCTGGCCGGCACACAGCAAGGCCGCCCGCTGCTGCACGGCGAACTGACCAGCCCCATGCAGATCGCCTGGGGCAATGCCGCCGGCGCCGTCGGGGATTCGACCTTCCAACTCACCGTTACAGACCTGAGCCTAAGGGACTGGAAAGCCTTCCTGGGAGGCCTCGATCCGGAGGGGGCTCTGAATGCGCGGCTGAAGCTGCTGTCGCAGCAAGGCGGCCAGCAGCTCACATTCGACCTGGCATCGGAGATCGAAAACCTCTCGGCCACCGTGGGCAGCAACCACCTGGCGCAGGCGGGCATCACCTTGCAGGCGAAGGGCCAGTCCCTCGCGCTGAAACAGTTCGACCTGAAGCAGTATGAACTCAAGCTCGCGCAACAAAGCCAGCCGATGCTGACCGTCTCCGGATCCGGCACTTACGACCTGGCGACCACCAACGCGGACATGCAGGTCAAGGTGTTGGCGATGCTGGTGCCGTTGCTGCGGCTGGCACCGCAGCCGGATGCGAGCCTCGCCTCCGGCACGGTCGAGGTCCAGGGCCATCTCGTGCAGAAGCAAAGCGCCCAATCCATTGCCGGCAAGCTGACGCTCGCGGATATGGTCGGGCGCTTCGGGAAGAATGAGTTCAAGGGCCTCGGTATCACCATGGACCTCGATGCGGGTGTGAGCCCCCAGGAAGTCCGACTCCGAAAAGCAGCGGGCAGCCTCACTGAAGGGGCCAACGCGGGCGGCGGGTTCGACCTCTCTGGAACTTACAACCCGGTGAGCAAGGCGGCGCAATTCACGGCCACCCTCACGGATCTGAACCATCACGGGCTGCGGGCGATCCTGGAGCCGATGCTGGCGGACAAGCAGCTCGTCTCGGTCGGCATCAACGGCACCGCCTCCGCGCAATACGATCCTAAGGGGGCTTCCAGCCTGAAGGCGGATCTGCGCGTGGCGAAGCTGGTCGTGCGGGATCCGAAGAATTCGTTCCCCTCCACCCCGCTGGAGGCAAGATTCCAGGCCGATGCGTCCATCCGCAAAGATGTGGCCGACGTGCGGCAGTTTCAAATCACCCTGACTCCCACGGCGCGCGCAAAGAACGAGCTGGGGCTGACCGGCCAGGTTGACATGTCCAAGACCAACGCCATCACCGGCCGGCTGAAGCTCGCCGCCGAATCGCTGGATTTTACGAGCTACTACGATCTCTTTGCGGGGGAGAAGCCCGGGCAGGGCAAGGCGGGACGCCCGGAGACCAGGCCGGCGTCAGCGCCCCCGGCCGCCGAAAAAGAACCCGAGGCCACGACGCTCCCGCTGCGCAACTTCACCGCCGAGGTGAGCATTGGGCACCTCTATTTGCGGGAGGTCGAGGTCGCGGACTTCCAGGCCACGGCGAAGGTTGATGGGGGGCGGGTGGTGTTGAATCCCTTCAAGCTCAGTCTCAACGGCGCGCCGGCCGACATGACCCTCGACCTGGACATGGGACTGCCGGGCTGGAAATACGACCTGGCCCTCAACGGACAGCGCATCCCGCTGGCGCCGTTTGTGAATTCATTTCAGCCAGAGCGCAAGGGACAGATCGGAGGCTCGCTCACCGCGCAGGCGCGACTTGGCGGCGCCGGAACAACCGGCCCCAGCCTCCAGAAGAATCTCAACGGCCGGTTTGACGTAAGCTCCACGAACCTCAACCTGGCCGTCATCAACATCCAGAATGCGCTGTTGAAGCTGGTCGTCAACACGGTCTCGCTCGTGCCCGACCTGGTCAAGGATCCGGTCAACGTGGGGGCTCGCCTGCTGGGCAGCCTCATGGGCAAAGCCGGCAGCACGGGCGGGCTGGCGGATGAGATGCAACGGGCGCCGGTTGACTCGGTTCAGGTTCGGATCAGGCCGCGTGGACTTGCAGCAGGCCGTCGTCCAGAGCGCGGCATTCCAGGCCAGCGCGCAGGGGGTGATCACCCTGGCTGCGATCCTGACCAACTCGCCGGTCGAAATCCCGGTATCTCTGTATTTGAAGCGCTCGCTTGCTGCGCAGATAAACCTGGTGCCCGCCAACACTCCGACCAACGCCACCTACGCGAAGCTGCCGGATTTCTTCACGGTCAAGGGCACGGTCGGCAAGCCCCAGCCGAACATCAACAAGCTGGCCCTGGTCGGTGCCGCGCTCACGGGAATCGGGGGCGGTATTCAGGGTGGAGGGGGGATGCTGCAGGAAGTGGGCGGTCTGTTGACCGGCCAGTCGCGGGGCGGCACGAATGCCGCCAGCGGCGCCGGCGCCTCGACGAATAAAGTCAGCAGCCTCCTGCAAGGGCTCGGGGGGCTTCTGCAAAATAATGGAACCGGCGCAAACGCGCAGACCAACCAGCCCGCCACGAATCAGTCGCCTGTAAACAACCTGATTGAGGGGCTATTCGGGCCGAAGAAGAAGTAGGGCTGCGTAGCTGCAAGGCCGCGGGATAGGTGACCTCGGCCAACTCCTCACCCCGCCCCCTTCTGAAGGGGCGAGGGAGCAGCCTCGGTCGCTGCGGGTATGCCTTCGGGCTCAACTAACCGGTAACTTGTATTCCGCCCTCCGCCCCCGTCCTGGACCAGGATGCCGCGATCGAGCAGAATCTGTGTTGCTTCGGCAACGATGCGTGCCCGATTGTGGCCACCGGAGTAGTCTTGCTGCCAGATTATGGCAGCGAAGATAGCAGCGTCGCCCGACCTTACTTTGGCGGTCGGCTTGGCAGAGGTGCAACCGGCCCTGGAG
>JAPLUA010000381.1 GCA_026397855.1 Verrucomicrobiota bacterium
AGTTCCCCCAGGTCGTCATATCCCAGCCCTTCGTCAAAGGACGGGAGGCCACCGCCGCGGAAATATCCATGTTCATGGAGCAGCGCGGCTTTCGTTCCAAGGATGGAGCCTGGCACAACGGGGCCGTGACAGTTTCCGACGCCGTCAGGCACAACGTGATGGCTGCGGACACTCGCGACGGCAGCCTAACTGTCGTGCCCTTCGACCTTCAGGTATCGGAGCTATGACCCGACGGGCGCCAAAAGTAACTGTTACCCGAGGATGGGTAACCTGCTCTTCCCGAACGCTCACCGACGGTAACCTGACTTTGCGGCCCTTTATGACCAACCCGCCAGCCAGCGTGCTCTCGACCCCCACCGCCGCTCGCCGCCGCTCACTCCCATCCACGAGCCCGGCAAAGCTGATGCCGCGTCACGAACAGATAGCCGCCAGGAAATGGTGCTGGGACCTTGACGCTTTTGTCGAGCGGGGACCCAGGGAGCCCTCCCGATTATTTGGGTGTTGCCCAGAGGCGCGACACCGGCAGGCCATGAAGATTGGCCGCAAAAGGAATGACCTCTGTGCCGGTGTATAGCACCACCCCGCGAACCCAACGTTTGCCCGTCGCGGTGGCCATGGCCTGCAAACCGCGAACATCGCTTCCGCCCAGGGTGGCACCAGCTTTTATTTCAATTGCTGACTCTCGCTCCAGGCCGACTGCTTGCGCAGTTCCATCAACACGAAATTCTCCAGCACCCCGCCCGCCAATGCCCCGTCCACCTTCATCCGCTCCACGGTCAATCCCGTCAACTGAGCCAGCAGCCCCGTATCATCCAAATAGACCTTCGGGGTCTGAATGAGCCGCTGCCCCAGGTTGCTCGAGCACGGCCGCAACAGCTGCACCAGGAACGTCGCCTCTAGCAGGGCAAAGTAGCGCTTCAACGTCGTCTGCGGCAGCGCCAGCGTTCGTGACAAGTCAGCAAAGTTCAACAGCCCCCCGGCGCGAGCGGCCACGACCCCCAGCAGCCGAGGTAGCGCCGTCACGTCCGCCACATGCGCCAGATCGCGAACATCACGCTGGAGAATCGTCGTCAAGTAGGACTGGAACCAGGCCTTGCGGCGTGCCCCAGTGTGGCGGGCAACCGCCAGAGGATACCCGCCGGCCAGAATTGTCTCAAACAGTTCCTCCCGCCTGATCTCACCGGCTGCTCCTGAGGTCCAAACCGGCTGCTTGGAAAATAGTGCATCAATAAAGCCCTCCCTTATCCCTTTCATCTCCCCCTGCGAAAACGGCCAGAGCGTCAGCAACTCCAGGCGGCCCGCCAAAGATTCCGACAATTTCGGCAGGAGCAACACGTTTGCGGAGCCCGTAAGCAAAAACCGCCCCGCTTCCCGTTTCCGGTCAATGGCCGCCTTGATCACGGGAAAGAGTTCGGGCACATGTTGCACTTCATCCAGGGTCACGGCAGTGTTCAAACCGGCGATGAACCCGTTGGGGTCGCGCTTGGCTGCAGCCAAAACGCCCGGATCGTCGAACGTCAAATACTGCCGACCGCGCTTCAGCAGTAATGTCGACTGCACCAAAGTGCTCTTGCCGGTTTGCCGGGCGCCGTTGACGAGCACGGCCGGCGTGTCCTCCAAAGCTTGGAGGAGATTTCCCGTAATGTGACGATGAAACATGACTGTATAATCAACCACAACACGGATGATAATCAACCACCATCTGGCTACCGTGCCCCTGGCGTGCCCCCGGTTTGGCTAAAGGCAAGCGATCCGCATCAGGCTGGTCCAGGCGTGATTCAACGGTAGTGCTACGGTATTGCCCCGGTAGCACTACCGTTGGAACGTGCTTGGAGCGCCGGGGAGGCCCGGCACCGGGATCGCCGGGACGGGCCGTGGAGCCACCTACTGCATTGTCACCCGGGCGCGCAGCCGGGGAATGTTACAAACGGCTCCAATGGCCTGCACCCGGATAGGGTTCCGGTTTGCTTCTGGCTGCGGCTTGGCCGCGGTGTGAGTGCCGGAGCGGACAAGAATGTCCGCGCTCCGATCACGTGAGTTGCGAGGGCCCGTGGGCCGCCCCCCTACTCGCTCTGGATCCGGTAGAAAAACCTGGGATCGGCACCCACCGGGATGACGAATGAGCCGCTGGGGGTGGCATTGGTGGCGACGCGCGCCCAGGAACCGAGCGGGGCGGCGACGTTCGGGGAGCCGAGCAGGATGAACCGGGCGCCCCCGCCGCCGGCGTAGTTAATGCTGTAGCCGCCCTCGGCCCCCGGGGTAATGCTCATGCCGGTCACCGGGGCGAGCGAACTGACGGTGACGGTGTTGGTGGCGCCTGAGAACGCCACCCAATTGGTGCTATAGACGACGGCGGCGGTGATGTTGTAGGCACCGACCGGGACATTCTGCCAGGAGAACTGGTAGGGCGGGAAGTAGCTGTTTCCGAGCAGGTTGGCGCCATTATAGAAGGAGACATACTGAATGACGCTATTGTTCGTGGTGACGCTCGCCGTGAGATTGATGGTAGCCGGTGCCATGAATGTGGAGCTGTTGGCCGGGGCGGTGAGGGCGACCGCGGGAAGCGCCGAGGCGCCGGGATAGAGCTGCGACTGCGGGATGGCTGAATAGCCCACGGTTGTGGCATTGGACCAATAGAGCTGGGCCGAGGCGCTGCCGGTCTGCTCAAAATACTCCATGACGATGTTATACTTGTTGGTGCCCGCCAGCGTGATGGAGCCGCTGCGGGGCGTTCCCCCCTGGAGCACCCAGGAATCAATGATCAACTGGCCGTTGACCCAGAGCCGCACCCCGTCGTCCGTGATGGTGGTGAAGGTATAGGTATCGGAGCCGGCGCTGAGGGCCTGGACCTGGCCGGCCCAGCGGGCGGTGAAGTAGTCCGCCGAAATGGAGGGATCCGGGGATCCGGCGGCCCAGCTGAAGTTGACCGCGGAATCCAGCCGCGTGAGGGTCGGGCTGCCGCTGTAGGGATCGGTATTGGTGCGGGTGGTCCAGTAGCCGGCCCGGAGGCCGGTGCCGCTGCCCAGCGCCACGCCCGCAGGCAGGACCAAGAGGCTGGCGGGGGCGCTGGTGACGGAATAGAGGCCGTCCGAGACCACGACGGTGTAGGCGCCGTAGTGGGCCAACTGAACGTTGCTGAGGGCCAGGGTTGCGTTGGTGGCGCCGGGGATGGCCACGCCGTTCAATCGCCATTGGTAGCTGGTGAGCCCGGTGGTGGATCCGGAGGCAACGACGGTGAAGCTGGTGGAGCCGCCGACCGGGGTCACGGCGCTGGCGGGCTGGGCGACGATGCTGGGCGGGAACAGCCGCACGACCCGGGCGTTGTCATAGATCACCCCCAGGGAGTTCCCGATGCTGTCATAGCTATCATCGTAGCCGAGCATGATGTTGCCGTTGGTGGCGGCCACGGTGTTGTTATACTGGAGGACCACCGTGTGGTTGATGCGCAACGTCACCAGGTTCCCCACCTGGGCCAGTTCGACATCGGCCCACGTTGGGGCCTGCGGCGACAGCGGCGCGCTCAGGTTCGCGGGGGAACCACCGCCTGCGGCGCCGCCGGCGAATGGCGGGGACTTGAAGACCTGGTTAAAGCTGCCAGCGCCGACCCGGGCGCGGTAGCTCGGCCCGAGGATCCCGCTGTTCGTCACGGTGGGGCCGGTGAACAGGACGTAGTCGTCGGTGCCCGAGGCATCGGTCTCGACGATGCCCCAGACGCCGTCATAGCTGGAGTTGGTGTAGCCGTTGCCGCTGCTGCGGAACCAGTTGGCGTGGGCGCCGTCGTGGTTGATGCCGAAGATGGAGTACTCGGTCGTGGCGCTGCTGCCCTCGAACAGATACATGTCAAACCGGAGGGCATAATCGCCGCTGAAGCTCTGGCCGGCGGGATAGAGGTTGACGCCGGCGGCGCCCAGGGGGGTGGAATCACCCTTGTTCACGTTCACCAGCAGGCCGCGAGTGTCGCCGCCGGAGTGAGGCGCGGACGGGACATAGTATTGGGAGTAATCAAAGGCGAAGGCGGCGGAGTAATCGGGCACCGAGTTGGCCGAGGCGAACTGGACGGTGTAGCCGGCCGATGTGTCGGCATCGAAGTTGTCCGACCAGAGGACGGTTTCCGGCGGGTTCTCGTCGTCAATGATGTTGGCGCTGACCTTGTTGGTCGCAGCCAGGTAATCCGCCCCTGACACGAGGCCGATGATCAGGGTCCGGGTGCCATCCAGGAGGCTGTTGTCGATCGGCGAGACCAAGTCAACGTAGTTGGTGCGATCCCCGAAGTTGATGTAGATCGGGAAGTTATTGGTGTTGACCATGTAATCCACGCCCATGACCGCGGTGCCGCCGTAGGTCAGAAGGCCCGGATCGGACAGGATGACTAAACTGTTCGTGTTGCCGAGGTTGCGGGTGATGGTGAGCCGGGCATAATCGCTGGGAACGCGTTCGTACATGGAGGGGCTGATCGCTGAAAGAGCCAGCACCGGGGTGTTGGTGTCGCTGATCCAGACCGTGATCGGCAACGGCGTGCCCTTGATGTAATTGACGCTGTTCGACAGGGTCAGCGTGACGGTCTCCGTCGGCTCGGCCAGCGAGTCGGGGAGCGCCGTCACCAGGACATCGGCCGAACCCGCGCCGGCGGGAATCGTGACGGACGTGGGCAGGGCGGCGTAATCCGTGCCGTTGACGGCCGTGCCGCCGATGGCATAACCCACCGTCAGCGGATAAGTGGTGTCGCCGGTGCGGGAGAACGTGAAGACCGCCGGAGGCGTGGCGTTGGTGTCCTCGCTCGTCAGGGGCGTGGACGCGATCAGGGTGACGATGGGGATGAGGTTGGTGACGAAGAATGTGCCGTTGACCCCTGTGGAGTCGTTGGCGGTAACGGCCACGGTGTTGCCGCCGGGGGAATACACCTTCGCGCCATAAAGGGAGTAGGTGTTGTTCGTGCCGCCAATGAGGTAGAGGTTGCCCGCGGCATCGTAGGCGATATCGCGCGCCGAACCGCCCGTCGTGCCGCCCCCGACCAGCGTGGTCTCCCCGTTCGTAAACACGTTGAATGAGCTGAGGTCCGGGATGCCATTCGTCAAGGTGACGAACATCACGGAACCGCCGTCGCGAACCATGGCGAGCGTCTTGCCGTCCGGCGCCAGCGCGATGGCGCGAGTGAGGCGGAGCGGGTCGGGGCTGCCGCCCTTGCTCAGCGAATCCCAGAGCACCGTCACGCCGTCGGTATCGAAGACCTGGATGCTGGCGGTGTCGGTGCCGGCGGCGCGGTTGAGCGAGGTGATGATTTTCCCGTCGTCAAGCACCTCGATGTCCGTGCTGAGGCCGGCGACGCCGAGGTTGGCAGGCCGGCGGTCGCACCAACCCAGGAGGGCAGGAGCAACCGTCCCGTTCAATGGACCGCTGCCGATATCCCAGCGGGCAACTTTGTTGTAGGCGCTGGGGCGCGATCCTTCGACGTTCCACAAGGTCAGGGTGCCGTCGGCGAGCGTGCCGTGAACGATCGGGGTATTGGCGGGGTCGTAGTGGTAGCCGCCGGTGATGCCGACGTTGTAGATGGC
>JAPLUA010000405.1 GCA_026397855.1 Verrucomicrobiota bacterium
CCGGCGTGGCGGGAACCATGAAGCCGGTCGCCGGATTGGACAGCGCGTTGCCCGCCCAGGCCACCGTGGCCGGGCTCTGCCAATTGGCCCAGCGGTAAATCTTGGTGATGCTGGTGGCGCTTCCCGGGCTCACCAGGTTTGCCGCGTAGATGGCCCCGTCCCGGGCCACCTTCACCTGGTTAAGCAAAAACGTGCCCCCGGCAACCACCGTCTTGTCCAGGAGGCCGAGAAAGCTGCCGCTCGCCGCGTCCAGCACCTCGATTCCCGGCTGCGGCGCGCTGCCGGCCTTGGCGGCTACAAACACCTGGTTTGAGACCGCGTCGTAGTCCAGGCTACGGTTCTGGTCGCCCGTGGTAATGATGTTATTGGCGGCCACCGCTGCGGTCGGCACATACCAGACGTTGGTCAGCGCGTAGGTCACCTGGGCGCCGGCCCGCTGGCTGCCCGCCAGCAGCAGGGCTGCCAGGATCGGTATGCTTGCGTATTTGGCCAGCCTGGCTGACGCGGGGGTCAAACGAGTTGAGTTGTTCGAGCTTAGGTTGTCTTGTGTCATAGGTTTTAGATTGCTTTGGTTTCGGAATCGGCCGGCAGATCGGCGCAGGCCGAAGAAAGTGCGCTCGCGAGGCTCAGTGCAGGATCGGGACGGTCTCCTTCAGGCGTTTAAGGTCCGGGTCGGTGGCTGCGCTGGGCGTGTTCCATCCGGGACCGATCGGGCCGCTGCCGGTATCCGGGATGGCGTTGTTTTCAATGATCCAGTGCCCCCGCCATTTCCAGTATTCGTCGTGCCCATCGGCAAAGGTGATGATGCAGCCGTTGTCGTGGCGGCTGGCGGGCAGGTTCCAATAGCCGATGGACCCGCCGTAGGGGTCCGTGTCGGTTCCGGGGAAAATGCCGATGGCATTGTTGTCTATGCTGTTGGCAGCCTCGTCGAGGAACACGCAGGCCTTGGTGGGCGACGGGTTGACGATCTGGGTGAGCTTGAGGAAGCTGCCGTTGTCGGGCTGGGCTTCGCTGCTGTCAATCCAGTTCATGCCGGTGCTCATGGATACGCTGCGCGAGCGCAAGACCCCGGGCATGCCGTTGACTGTGGAGCGGTCAGCCGGGCAATGGTAGATTTTGTAGTTGGCGTTGTAGGAGTAAAGAACCCCAAAGACGAGGGCGAAATTGGTGGGGTCCGTGCGCGCGTTGCCGGTCCATGTGCCAATGCCCAGTTTCGAGCCGCCGGTCATCCACGCGTTCGGGCCGCAGGAAGAGTTCCCCAGGGTGTGATTGTTGACCACGTTGTCCAGGTTGTCGCCGCAGTACATGATCCAGCAGAGCTGAAGCTGCTTGCCATTGCTGAGGCAGCTCGTGGTCAGGGCCTTACCCTTGGCCCTGGACAAAGCGGGAAGGAGCAGGGCGGCCAGGATGGCAATAATGGCGATGACCACCAACAGCTCGATCAGAGTGAAGGCCCTTTCGGCAGTTCTCTGTGTCTTAGTCAACATCGGATTAAACATCGGTTCCGGTTCGCTATCCTGGACCCGGATCACGGGGCGAGTGCTTGTGCCCGCCCTCCGGGTCAAACCATCTTGCAGGATTAACCAATCCGGATGCCCGCCTGACACTGCAAGCAATTAGGCGCAAGTATGCGCCGAGAATCAAGCCAATGATAAATCCGGCAGTTATCTTGTCAAGTGCCGGAAACTGGGTTTGCCGCGCGCGTGCGCATTCTGGATTCCTCCGGAGCGCTGATCCTTGTCGCAGCCTCGTAACCTCGTAGCCGCGGACGTTAGTCCGCGCCATCTTCTCCGGTCGGAGCGGAGATTAGCGCCGACTCACATCGGCGGCTACGAGGAAACGGGCTGGCAGATCGAGATCCCAGGAATGTAACAAAGCGCTCCAATGCCCGTTATCCGGCCTGGCTGCCCCTGGCCCCAACGGCTGTGACGTCACGCAGGCTTGGAGTCCAATGCCGCTGGTTTTTGTCACAACTCAAGCCGGGGGATGCCAGGACCTTGCCTGCGGAGGTAAAACCCGTTCGTTTCCATGCCAGGCCCGAGACATCCGGCAAGCGCCCCGGCACCCTATCCGGGTGCAGCCCATTGGAGGCGTTTGTTACATTCCCGGGCTGCGTACCCGGGCTGACAATGTAACAAACGCCCCCAAAGCCCGTCCCAGCGGGACCGGTGCCCTGACTCCCCGGCGCTCCAAGCGTGTTCCAACAGTAGTGCCCCGGTAGCACTACGGTATTGCCCCCGTAGCGGCCCCATGTTGATCTGA
>JAPLUA010000599.1 GCA_026397855.1 Verrucomicrobiota bacterium
AGCTCTCCTTTCGATCGCCAACCACAGGCACGTGACAACCCCGAATCCGAACAGCACGCCCGTCACCGTCCTCAGCACGGGCCCATCGGCCACCCAGTGGAAACCGAACGGCACCATGAAGATCAGGAACGCGCCGTGGATTTCCAGGAACCGGCCGCTCAGCCTGGGACGCAGCCAGAGGTGCAGCAACCCCGCCACTCCCGCCCCGACATACAGGCCGGTGCATCGCTGGCAGCAAGGCAGGAGCATCCCCCCCGGAGCCCACGTGTGGCCAGGGTTCTGGCCGCACACGACCGCAAACAGATGGAACAAGCCTTCGATCATGGCCGCGGTGATTATTTCTGCTTCGAGGGTTTGGCCTTGAACGCAGGGATCGGGACTTTGGTCACCTTCCAACCGGGGTCGCTCAGATCCACCAGGAACAGGGCGCAATCCTCAGGCCTGATCCCCCCTTCGTCGCACCCGAGATAGGTGGAGGCCAGGGCTGCAGTTTTGCCATCGTGCGAGACGGCCGCCTGGAAGTAGCCCACCCCGCTGTCGTCACCCGCGGGCTCCTGCTTGATCAAGGTGACTTCGCGAGGGGGTGCCTGGCTGAACGGGATTTCCATGAGGCCGTAGGACGTCGCGTTGGTTCCGGCGGTCTTTGCAAAGCTCGCAAGCACCGACTTGCCGCTGGCGGCCAGGACCGCGTTCCCGAAGGACAGCTTCTGGCTATGGGTATCCACCGATCGCGAGAAGGCGACCCGGCCATCCCGCCAGACGTTAAGCCCGACCTTGCCGCCGTCGGCAGCCAGGAAAACGAGCGTCTTGCCTTCCCGATCGTAGGCGATCCTGATCTCGCCTTCCAGGCAATTGGTGACTGTCATTAGCGGAGTACGGCTGAAGCCCTCCGGATTCAACCGTCCGAATATAATTCCCTGGTCTTGCGCGTCGTTCTGTTCGAGATAAAACACTCCCTTGCCATCCGGGGTCGGATAGAGGATAACCTCGCCTTTTGCGTCTTCGAATTGATGCCTGACAAGGGCGAAAGTCTGAAGGTCAACCCGGACCAGTTGGCCCCGCTTACTGCGGTATAGAAAGCTGTCTCCGACCACGCACAGGGGTGATGCGATGAAAAAGGCTCCCGCATCCTCACTGGCGCACTCCAACACAAGGGTCTTGACCGGCCGGTGCGCAGCATAAGGCACTACCGTCAGTGTCACGCTCCCTTCGTTGTTGGTGCCGCCGGGGCCGAAACAGGCGATCACGATGTCTTTGCCATTGGCCAGCCATTGGCCCCGCACCAGAGCGGGAGTCGCCGGAGTGTTCGTGTCATTGTCACGCGCGTATGTGGCAAGCAGGAACGAAGTCTCGCTCCTGCGCGTTTCGCGGTCATACACCGACATGCCAAAAATACCCGTGACCGGATCAAAGGCCGGGTAGAGCACTTTGGTATCGTCGGGGCTGAATGATGGAGAACTGCTGCAGGCCAGGATGTAGATGCCGACTGCCAGCAGACCTCCGAAGGCAAACACCGCATTTCGCTTTTCTTGGGTCATGTTGAGTCCTTCTCTGTTTCTTCTGCCGTCCAGCCGGACCTGCAAACCCTGCTAATTCAGCTTCCCGAGACGCTTGGCCGGCATCGGAATCGGCACTTTGGTCACCTTCCAATCCGCGCTGCCCAAATCCACGAAGAACAAGGCGCAATCGGCCGGCTTGAAGCCCTCATCGCTGAAGGCAAGGTAAGCAGAGGAGATGGCCGCGGTTTTGCCATCGTGCGAAATGCCCGCCTGGAAATAGAACACATCGGCTTTATCTCCCGCGGCCGCATCCTTGATCAAGGTGTTTTCCCGCGGTGGCGCCTCGCTGAACGGAATCTCCATCAGCCCGTAGGACACCGTGTTGGTTCCGGTGGCCCGCCGATAGGTTGCCCGGATCGCTTTGCCGTTGGCGGCCAGGATGGCATTGCCGAACGTGATGTCTTTCCCCTGGCTTCCCACTGCACGCGAGAAGACCAGCTTGCCCTCCCGCCAGACTTGGAGTGCGGCCTTGTTGTCGCCGCCCGTCAGCATTGCAAGGGTCTTGCCCCCCATGTCGTAGGCAACAGTCGTCATGTCGTCCATGCGATTGGTGACCACCATCAAGGGCGCTCGGCTGAAATCCTCCGGGTTCAACGTCCCGAAGAGGATCGGCTCCCCTCCCGATTTGTCCGTTTCAAAGTAGAAGACGCCCGCACCGTCCGGAGCCGGATAGAACGAGAGATCTCCCTTGGCATCCGCGAACTCGTGCCCCACGAGGGCGCCGGTCCGGAGGTCCAGCCGCCCCAGAGCTTTGCCTGAGGTGCGGAAGAACAGCCGTTCCCCGGCCACACAAAGCGGCGACACCAGGGACTGGGCCATATCCTTAACGTCGGGCACGCGGAACGTCTTGATCGGCTTGCGCACGTTCCAGGGCACCACCGCCACGGTCAGGGCATCTTTGTCCTCGGCATCGGGCGCAGCACCCGCGATCACCACATCGCGCCCGTTGGCCAGCCATTGCGCCCGCAGAATGCTGACGGCGACCACCGGGTTGGTTCCTTTGGATTCATACGCCACCGGCACGAACAGCATTTCGCTGCCGCCCGACTCCCGGTCATAGACCGCCATGCCGATGGCGCCGCTGGCGGGATCAAAGGACGGGTAGAGCACCTTGGTGTCGTCGGGGCTGAACGAAGTGCAGGCCAGGATATACACGCTGAGCGCCAGCAGGCCAACAAAGCCCAGCGCCGCATTTCTCTTCTGTTTAGTCATAAGCGGTCTTCCTTTGTATTCGCTCACGCAAGCGCCAATCTTTCAGGCATTCTGTCCGGCGCCCCGGGCGAGAAAGTCAACCTAAGCCCAACCAGCCTGCGGGGCAAGCGGATTGACAGCGTATTGCCAGCCTCCCAGCGCGTATGCATGAAGGGCTTTTCATAGTTTGGGGTGTTGGTGGGTAACGAATGCCATTGCCTTGGTCAGGCGACGCGCCT
>JAPLUA010000237.1 GCA_026397855.1 Verrucomicrobiota bacterium
AACTGGGACGTAATGCCCTGAAGGTCATTCAGGAGAACCTGGGCGCCATTGACCGGACGGTTGATATGATCATCAAGCACCTCGACAAGGGCGAAATCTACATCGCACCGTGAGTTGGCAGCGCGGCGATCAGCCGTTTGGGTTACTGGGGAGTTCAGACTTCGTGATCCAGCAACCGGGCAAGAGCGACACGAGTCAGGTTCGCGATGTGACCAGCACGATGCCCTGACCGGGCCGGAGCGCGTAGTGGAACGGCTCGTGAATGTATTCGAGCGGGTATTCGGGGGATACATCGCGCAGCGGGGCGCCGGCTTGGACGAAATGCCGGAAGTGGTCGGTTTGGAACTCCTGGTGCTGTCCCGTGTCCTTGTTGAGGATCAGCAGAGCCTCGTCCTTATGCTTCGTTGATGCCTTCCACATCAGCAGAATGTTGGGGTTACTACAGGGCAGGATGTTGGTAAGGCTTTCCTCGTTGAAGACCGGGTGGTCCCGCTTGATGGCGTTTACACTGGTGATGTATGGCGAAAGATCCACGCTGACCCGCTCCCAGTCTGCCGGGGTGGTATAGATGACATTCAGCGGCTTGCGGAAGCCGTATTCGAAGCCGATAGGCATCATGACGCCCGCCGAGAAGAGCGCGGAGAAGAGGTAGCGCTGCTTGATGGCTGCGATGTTGCCGTGCATCTCCTCGCACAACCGCGGGGTGTCGTGGCTCTCGGGAAAGCTGATGGAGCAGGTGGTTTCGCGCAGGAGGCTGTACTGCTCGATCAGCCACCAATCCTGGAGATTCCACCACTTCGAGCTGTTGAAGACATAATCGAACCCCGCCCGGGCCGTTTCCAGCGTCTCATCTGCCGAGCAGCCGAGCGTTTCGGCTGCAAAACAGGTATCCGGGTGGCGGCCTTTGATGTCCCGGATCAGCCGCTGCCAGAAGTGCCTGGGCACCTGGTAAGCCGCGTCGCAGCGGAACCCATTGAAGCCTATCGTCACGAGACGCTCAACCACGCCCAGGCAATAGCGATACAAGCCCTCCTGGTCGCACGAATGCCGGTGATCAAACTGGGCCAGGTCCTGCCACACGACCTTTTCGCCGTTGTTCTGGCAGGCGGAGTTGGCGATCCGCCCGTCGGGCTCGCGCACAAACCAATCGGGGTGCTCCCGCGTGAGCGGCGAGTCAATGGCGCAATGATTGATCACGAGATCAATCATGACCTTGAGCCCGGCGGCGTTCGCCCGGCCGGTCATTTGCCGCACCTGCTCTTCGGGTGTCGCGGCGCTCTGCGGATCCAGCAGCGCCGGGTTGAAACGGGAATAGTCAGCGATCGAATAGAGGCTGCGCGAGGCGCCCAACTGCTGGATCGGATTAACAAACACCCAATCGAAGTTCATCGCGGCGGCGCGGGTGAAATGCTCTGGCCACCGGGAAAATGGCCCGGCCAGCAATGGAAACAGATTATAGAGAATCATTGTGACAGCGAACTATACAGGGGAGACGCGCCGAGGGCGAGATCGGGAAGCCGGTGTGGTCAGCCTCAGGTCCATAATTGCCGGTCGAGCGAGCGGTATTGAATGGCCTCGGATATGTGTTCGCTCGAGATGGTTTCCGCGGCGGCCAGGTCGGCGATGGTGCGGGCGACCTTGAGGATGCGATCGTAGGCGCGGGCGCTCAGGTTTAGATCGGACATGGCGAATTTGAGCAGTTCCAGGGTGGCCTCGTCCAAGGCGCAGGAGTTCTTCAATTCGCGGCTGCCCATGCGGGCGTTGCAGGTGATCTTCGGCCGGTCCGCGAACCGCGCGTGCTGCCGCCGGCGGGCGGCTATGACCCGCTCCCGGATTTGAGCCGAGGGTTCCCCCGCGCCTTCGCTGGTCATCTCGCGAAACTTAACGGGCGGCACCTCGACATGCAGGTCAATGCGGTCGAGCAGAGGGCCGGAAATGCGGCCAAGATAGTTCTGAATCTCGCGCGGCGAGCTGCGCGATTCACCCGGCATCTTGCCATCGGGCGTCGGGTTCATTGCTGCCACCAGCATGAATTGGGAGGGAAAGGTCATCGTGCCGGCGGCGCGGGAGATCGTTACCCGCCCCTCCTCCAAAGGCTGCCGCATGGTTTCCAGCACGCTGCGCTTGAACTCGGGCAGCTCGTCCAGGAAAAGGACGCCGTGGTGCGCCAGCGAGATTTCACCGGGGGTGGGATTGATGTTGCCCCCCAGCAAGCCGGCATCGCTGGCGGTGTGATGCGGCGTGCGGAACGGCCGGCGCGTGACCAGCGCCTGGCCCGGCGAGAGCAGCCCCACGATGCTGTGGATCTTGGTGGTCTCCAGCGCTTCTTCGATCGTTAGCGGCGGGAGGATCGTAGCCAGCCGCTTGGCGAGCATGGATTTTCCGGTGCCCGGAGGGCCTATGAGCAAAACATTGTGACCGCCTGCGGCGGCGATTTCCAGGGCGCGCTTGACACTCTCCTGTCCTTTCACTTCGGAGAAATCGGACTCGTCATCGTATCCCTGGTCGAAGATGCTGGCGATATCCACCCGGGTGGGTGAGAGCTTGACCTCGCCTTCAAGGAAACCGACCGCCTCGCGCAGGTTTTGGACGGGAATAACCTGGAGCCCCGAAACGACGGCGGCTTCGGCGGCGTTCTCGGACGGCACCAGGATTCCTACTCGGCCATCCGCCCGTGCGCGGAGTGCGATCGGCAGCACTCCTTTGACCGGCCGCACCGCCCCGTTGAGCGCCAGTTCGCCGACCATGACGAAGTTCTCCAGTTGGTCGCTCACCATCTGCTCGCTGGCGGCGGCCATGCCGATGGCGATCGGCAGGTCGAAGCTCGGCCCCTCCTTCTTTACGTCCGCCGGGGCCAGATTGATGGTGGTGCGCCCGAAGGTGAACGAAAAGCCGGAGTTGATCAGGGCGGTCATCACCCGGTCGCGCGATTCCTTAACCGCCGCGTCAGGCAAGCCGACGATCACAATAAGAGTATCGCCAAACCCGGCATTGACCTCAACTTCAACCGGGTAAGCTTCGATGCCGTTCACAGCTGCGGAGCAGACCTTGGACAACATGCAGATGTTATGGAAGAGCCCGGGCGAAAGTGCAATCAGGAAAGCGTGATGCCGGGAGAGCCGATTCACTGTGACGCCCACATGGAAGTTTTGTCATACTATGGTTCGTGCATGCCGCGACCTCTACCCCGTCGGCTAACCGAGTTCACTTGATGGTTTATCCCTCGATGATGCAATCCTTCACCCTTCCTATCCACCTCCCGCTCAGCCAGGCTGGCCAATGCTGGCCGGCTTGGACTTGCGCCACCGGCGGAGGGCTGCGCCGCCCACCACCATCGCGGCCACCAGCGCACCCAGCCCGGTCGAGGCTTCCGGCACGGCGGTGATCTCACCTGCGTTGATCATCGCCCCCGAGTTATCGTAGGCCCAACCCGTGAAGGTAACGGACATTTTAGTCTTATCGTTTGCGTCCCACGTTGCACCACTCATCCCTACCCAGCCATACTCGGTAGTGCCTGCGTTTTGGAATGTGAATAGCAGATACTTGCTCCTGTCAAACCCTCCCGGGCCAGCAGCTCTCCAGACAGTACCGGTTTTGTGAGCCCGGATAATGTTCGCGAGGGTTATGGAACCTGTGCGGCTCTGGTTGTTCCAATTATTGCCATTGCCCGCAATCGTGCGAAAAGCAACTTCCGTCCCAGGCAGATGTGAGGGGAGAGCGGATTTGCCGTTGGGCTGTCTGGCGATTTTACCTCTGTAGGTGGTGCTGGAACTGAACTTCGCCACGATTAACTGCGCTGACTTGACCCCAATCAGATGCATGGTTGGACCGCCCGAAATGGCCAACGAGTAATTTTCCACCTGCCCAACGCCGAATCCGACAGTTGCATTGAACGAGCTGTAGATAATGTCGGCTTGCCCTGACTGCTCGACTACGCCCAGCGCGGCCGCTCCCGAAGCCAGAGTAAGCAGCGATTTCAGGGACATCCGCCGCGAGGTGATTATCCGGGCCGAGTCTGCAGCCGGGGAGGTTTTCATATACCTTGAAACTGTCTTACCAAATTGTGGTAGTCAATTAGGATTATGCACCTAGGACCCGCGCCGGGGAAGCCGGAGCGCAATCAGGGAAGCGGGCTCCCGCTTCGCAGCGTGGCTTTGGCCCACCGCCTGGCCTCGGCTTTGGTCTTGAGTTCGTCCTGTAGCTGCTTTTCACGGATCTCGGCCAGCAGCGCCCCCAGGGCCGGGCCGGGCTTCAGGCCCAAGGCGATAAGGTCTTCTCCTTTCAGGAGCGGCGGAAGAATCTGGGGCTGGTGCTTCAGCTCCTCGGCTTGAGCTACCAGGAAATCATGAACATCCATCCTGCCGTTCGAGCCGAGGCAGTCGAGCCGGTGGAGTTCCAGCTCCAGCGGAAAGGTTGGTCGCATGAGCAGGCGCCGGAGGGTGGATTTGCGCATCTGGGGCGCGTCCTTGAACTGCATGTGACAGCGCACGGCTTGAACGATGGCCTCGATGTCTTTGCGCGGAAACCGGAGCCTCGACAGGATCCCGGCGGCCATGTCCGCCCCGATCTTCTCATGGCCGTAGAAGTGGATGCTGCCGGTTCCGGGATCCGCAGAGGCGGTGACCGGCTTGGCAACATCGTGGAGCAGGACCGCCCACGGCAGGAGGGGGTCGGAATCCGGCGTCAGGTGTTGCAGCATCAGCCGGACATGGTTGAAGACGACGCCCTCGGGGTGGAACTCGGGCGATTGTTCGCACGTGACGGTGGCGGCAATCTCCGGGAGGATTTGCTCCAGCAAACCGCTTTGCCGCAGCAGATCGAGACCGCGGGCCGCGTGCGGCGGCTGAAAAAGCTTGATCAGCTCCTCGCGAATCCGCTCTGCGCTGATAGTCCTGATCTTTGGCGCATTGACGCGCAGGGCATCAAAAGTGTCCTCTGCGATGGTGAAATCAAGCTGGGCGGCAAAGCGCACCGCCCGCAGCAGGCGCAGGTGGTCCTCCCCGAAGCGCTCGGTTGCCGAGCCGATGGTGCGAATGATCCTGGCGCGCAGGTCCGCCTCGCCGCCGACCCAATCGTGCAACTGCTTTTTCGCCGGGTCGTAGAAGAGGCCGTTGACGGTGAAGTCGCGTCGGCGCGCGTCGGCCATGGCGTCGCCGAACACGACGCGTTCCGGGTGGCGGCCATCCTGGTAATCCGCCTCCGCGCGAAACGTGGCGACCTGGAACTGCTGGCGCTGCTCGATGACCACCATGACACCGAATTTGCGCCCCACCGGGAGCGTGCGATGGAAAAGGGCTTCGATCTGCTCCGGCAGGGCGGCGGTGACAATGTCGTAATCGCCCGGCGGGCGGCCGAGCTGGAAATCGCGAACGCAACCCCCGACCCAGAACGCTGGAAACCCGGCATCCTGGAGGCGGCGGACGATGGCCAGCGCGAGCTGTTCCGGAGATCCGGACGGATGCGCAGTCTGGGCCATTGCGCACTGGCCTCAGCCCTCGCCCCAAATCCGTTTGATGTGCTCGACGCCTTGCTTCACTTCCTCGGGCGTGAGAGAGGGGCTTAGCTCGAACACCTTGATATGCTCAGGCCGGATGAACGGCTTGAGAGCGGCGAAATCAATCATTCCCGACCCGGGGGTGCAATGGTCCTCGCCCGGAGGGTCAACATCGTGGATATGGAACCCGCCAAGGCGGTCGCGCAGGGATTCCAGGTGCATGGCGTGGTGGAGGAACCCCAGGTTCTCCTTGATTTGAGCGTGGCCGGTGTCGTGCCAATAGACGAGGTTGGGGCTGGCAAGCTCGCGGAAAAGGAATTGGAAATCGCTATCCAACGGCAGCTCCTCGAGGGCCTGGCGGTTCTCAGCCCCCAGCTTGATGCCCCGCGATTCGGCCTCCGGCAGCAACTTCTTGAGCAGATCGTTGACCCGCTCCACGAACGGCCCCTTTTTGGCTTCGCGCTTCTCATCCAGATCGGTGCAGATCTTTGAATACCTGGGCGTATCCTTCTGGCCGTCGGCGACGAGGTCGAGGAGCTTGTCCGTGTGATTCTTCATCTCGATGCTGCCCAGGTGCAGGACGACCGCAGGCGCCTTGACGCGGGTGGCGAAGTCGAGGGTCTTGAGCGTATAGCGCTCAGCCATTTCCCGCTCGCGCTGCCTCTCGGCGGAGAACTGGTAAATGTTGGGCGCGGCATGATTGATGCCGATGGGCAGCGGGCAGAAGTTATGCAGGCTGGAGATCAGGATCTCCCCCGCGTCAACGGCCTCCAGGATGCCGGGCAGCAGGCTGATGCGCGTGCCGTGGCTCAGCTCCGCGTGCGTGAAGCCGAGATCCCGGATTTCCCGCAGCATGGCGCGGCCGTCGGTGTGGCGATGCGAATTCCAACAGGTCGAGAGAGAATACATCTGCGAAAAGGGGTGCCGGTTTATCGGGGCGTCAACATTACGGGTTAAGCCCGGTCACGGCTTGGCGAAGATCCGGTTGGCCTGTTCCAGTGTTTCCTTCGACCCGATGTCGTACCAGAGCCCGGGCACTTTCCACGTATAGACCGGCAGCCGCGGATAGAGCCATTGGACCAGGCGGCCCGGCTGATCCGGGTTATTGCCTTCGGCGATGTATGCTGATCGCGTTGTATTTCTTGATCTGCTCCAGGTCTCCCACGTCATAGACCGCGAGGACGGGTGCCTGCTTTTCGCGGCAGAGCCGGCCGAAGTCCGACAGCTCCTCGCTGAACAGGTTGTCGCCCGCCACGACGATGAGGTCGTCCTCGACCTTCTGGCTGTCCAGGACGAAGTTGATGTCCCCGATGGCGCCGAGCTTGTTGGTGTCGTCGGTCGAGCCGTCGTTGACGATGGTGAAGTTGAGCTTGGCCTTGGTGGCCCGGTAGTCGTCGGCCCAGGCTTGGAAGTGGCCGGCGAACTTGGCGTTGGTGACGACGTAAATCCGGTCAATCCCGCCTATGGGAGCGAGGTTGTCGAGCACGTAGTCAATCATCGGTTTGCCGGCGACCGGCAGCAGCGGCTTGGGCTGTGTCAGTGTCAGCGGATAAAGGCGGGTTGCGTAGCCCGCCGCCAGGATAATCACTTTCATGTTTTTGCTATTTCTAAAGCTTTGCCCGGAGAGCCCGGGTTTGATTGATGTCTCATGCCCCGGCCGATCGGGCCCGGGCGTTTATTTGTTTTCAAAAAGGTTGGGAGCAATGCGCCGCGCCAGGTCTTGGCAGCGGGCGAGGATTTCCGCGGCGGCCTCGCAGTTCAGCGCAAAGGAGGCGAGCTGCTTCGCATCGCTCAACCTCAGACGTCGGATGATGAACTTGATTTGCGGCACCAGCGGCGGAGCCACGCTCAGCTCGTCCACGCCGAGGCCCAGCAGCAACGGCACCAGCGCCGGATCCCCGGCCATCTCGCCGCAGACGCTCACCCGGATGCCGTGCTGGTGCGCCGCATCAACGATCATCCTGATCAGCCGCACAATTGCCGGATGTGACGGCTCGTAGAGGTGGGCGATCTTTTCGTTCATCCGGTCCACCGCCAGCGAATACTGGATCAGATCATTGGTGCCGATGCTGAAGAAACTCACGCGCTTGGCCAGTGAATCGGCCACGACTGCGGACGAGGGGGTTTCAATCATCGCCCCGACCTCTAGGTGTTCGTCGAAGGGGATTCCTTCGTGCCGCAGCTCAGCCTTATACTCCTCGACAAGCGCGTTGGCCTGGTTGAGCTCATCCAGGCCGGAGATCATCGGGAACATCATCTTCACGTTGCCATCGGCGCTGGCGCGGAGAATGGCCCGGAGCTGCGCGCGAAAAACGTCGCGTTCCTGGAGCGAGATCCGGATCGCGCGCCAGCCGAGGAACGGATTGAGTTCTGTCGGCACGCGCATCTGTGCCAGGAACTTGTCGCCGCCCAGGTCGAGCGTGCGGATCACGACCGGCAGCGGCTTGAGCGCCGCGGCGGCTTCACGGTAGGACTGGTATTGCTGCTCTTCCCCGGGGAGGTGTCCCCGGTTCAGGAAAAGGTATTCGGTCCGGAACAGGCCCACCCCTTCGGCACCGTTGGCTTTAACCTGTTCGGCGTCTGCCGCCTGCTCGATGTTGGCCGAGAGCACAACATGGTGACCGTCCATCGTGACGGCCGGCTCCCGCAGGATGTCGCGCAGGGACTCCTGCAGGGTATCCTGCCTGAGCATGATCTGCCCGTATTCGAACAGCGTCTGGTCGCTGGGATTGATGATGATGACGCCGTTGATGCCGTCGAGTAGCGCGTATTGCCCGGTTTCCAGCTCCTCGCTGGCGTTCTTCAGGCCCACCACCGCCGGAATGCGGAGCGACCGCGCCATGATGGCCGTATGCGACGTCTTGCTGCCCACGTCGGTTGCGAACCCGAGCACGTGCCGCTTGTCGAGCTGGGCCGTGTTGGACGGCGTCAGATCGTGGCTGATGATAATGCACGGCTCCTTCAATTGCCGAAGGTCAATCTCCTCCTCCAGACCGAGCAGGTTATTCAGGACCCGCACCGCCACATCCCGCATGTCGGTCCCCCGTTCCCGGAGGTATTCGTCATCAATGGCCGCCAGGGTGGCCGCGTAGCGTTCCGCCACGCTGTGATAGGCATGCTCGACGTTGACCTTTTCCGTTTGAATGATCCGCGCCACCTCGTCGAGCAGCGTGCGATCCTCGAGCACCAGCAGATGCGCGTCAAAGATGCTGCCTTCCAGGGCTCCCATGCCTTCGCTTACCCTGCGCTGAATATCAATGATCTGTTGCCGCGTCTGCACCAGCGCCCTTTCCAGGCGGTTGATCTCTTCGGCCAACTCGTTGTCCGAGAGCTGGCGGCGGGCGATCGTGGGGCGGTTTCGCCTGAGTACGAGAAGCCTGCCGCGGCAGACCCCGGCAGACACAGGGATGCCCCGAAAACTCGTTTCTCCATTAGGCGGAGACTCTGGCACGGCTGATTCTTATCCAAATCCGGGCCGCTTGAAAAGCAATTCTTCCAGAAATCGCTTGCCATGAGCGAGACGCTTTTCATTCACTGTGGTTGGAAAATCCGAGTTTACCGCCATGAATAAACGAAGTGCCAACGACCGCTGCGGCCTCCTTGCCGGGGGCAACTGGATCATTGACCTGGTGAAGATGATTGATGTTTACCCGCAGCCGGAACAGCTTGCCAACATCCGCAGCCAATCCGAGGGGACCGGCGGGGCACCCTACAACGTTTCCATTGACCTGGCCAAATCCGGCGCCCCGTTCCCGTTGTTTGCCGCCGGCCTTGTTGGACAGGACTCCCTGGGCGAACATATTCGCGAGACCTGCCGCCGGCACAAGATTGACGTCCATCACCTCGGCACAACCCCCAAGGCGCCCACATCCTACACCGATGTCATGACCGAGCAGGGCCACGGCCGGCGCACATTCTTTCATGCGCGCGGCGCAAACGCCCTCTGGTGCGGCGACGACCTCGATTTCAAGCGGATCCCGGTCCGGATCTTTCACCTGGGCTACCTCCTCCTGCTCGACGCGTTGGATGAGCCGGACCCCCGGTTCGGCACCCGGGCGGCGCGTCTGCTGGCTAAAGCCCAGGCCGCCGGCGTCAAGACCTGTGCCGACGTTGTCAGCGAGGATAGCGACCGCTTCGCCAAGATCGTCAATCCGGCTCTCAAGCACGTGGATTACTGCATCCTCAACGAAATCGAGGCGGGAAAGACCACCGGGTTCAAAATCCGGCCGCCGGACGGGAGCCTCGACACCGTTGCGCTCCGGCATGCCGCCGGCGCCCTCCTTCAGCAAGGGGTTCGCGAACTCGTCGTCGTTCACTTTCCTGAAGGGGCCTTTGCCCGCGCCCGGAGGGGCGACGACTTCTGGCAGGCCTCCCTGAAGCTTCCTGCCGACTACATCGCCGGCACCGCGGGTGCCGGCGATGCCTTTTGCGCGGGGGTTCTCTACGGGTTGCACGAAGGGTGGGATATCCAGCGCTGCCTGCTCACCGGCGTCTGCATCGCCGCCGCCTCGCTCGCGGACGCCACCTGCACCGCGGGGGTTAAATCATTGAGCACATCCCTCGCCCTGGCCAAGAAGTTCGGGTTTCGCAAGTCCCTGGACGTAGGGAAATAACCCCCGGGTCAAGGGGTGGATCACTAGTTTGGACATTCTGAGGGGAACTTCATCCTGAAAGGATGTGATCACCCAGCCCAGGGTTGTGCGCCGAGCACTACCCTTGAATCAAACATGAGCCTTCTCAGGCCCTCTCCATGTACTTCCCGGTCCGGGTATCCACCTTGATCTTCTCACCCGTCTTGATGAAGAGCGGCGCCTGCACCGTGATGCCTGTTTCAAGCACAATGGCTTTCTGGACGTTGTTTGCAGAATCCCCCCGAACGCCTTCCGGCGCATCGGACACCTTCAGCACCACGCTCGACGGCATTTCGATCGAAACCGCCTTTTCCTCGACAAAGGTCACCGTCACCACCGCATTTTCTACCAGGTAGTTCTTCCCGTCGCCAACCAACTCGCTGGACAGCGTCACCGTCTCGTAGGTTTCGGGGTCAGAAAAGACATAGTCCTCGCCGTCTTTATAGCTGAAATCCATCTTGCGCGTCATCATCGGCACCACGTCCAGCTTCTCCGTGGAGCTGAATCGCACGTCCGATGACTTGCCGCTGCGGATGCTCCGGAGAGTTGCCTGCACAAATGCCCGCAGGTTGCCTGGCGTCCGGTGCTGGCTGTCTAACACCACGCAGATGTCGCCGTTATAGTTAATCGCCATACCGCGACGAATATCGTTTGCTGTTGCCATATCTAAATAAGGTTCAAATTCGTGACCACCGTCCCGCAACGGGAGCCGCTTATAATAGCCAGCCCGCAACCGGGCGCAAGCTCTGTTTTGTGCTTTCCGGCGGGCGGGGCGCAAGACGCCAATCGGCTGAGAGGTAAAGGAATAGGTTTTTGTGGCCTAGATATATACAGCGGTATATACTATTGGCATGAGCACTCATCTGACACCGCATTTACTCCTCCAACAAATCGCCCAAATTACACGCATGGAACCGGGCAAACTCTGCGTCATGCGCCAAGGCCCCGGCGGGCCCTACTACAGCCTCCAGTGCCGAGAAGGGGGCAAGCCCGTTGCTCGTTACG
>JAPLUA010000294.1:0-21778 GCA_026397855.1 Verrucomicrobiota bacterium
CCAGTCCTTTCGTCGGCCTCCGCTACGCTCCGGCCTCCTCAAGGACCGGGCGGGGGGAGGATCCTGAGCACACCATGGCGCAGAAGTGTCCTGCTTTGCTAACTACAGAATCTGTCCTGGTTTGCTCGCCCCGCGACAGAAAGTTGGCCTTTCACAGTGTGCCCCTTGGGGTCGCCTCCCCCTCTCCTCCCGCCGCGGGAGGGACGGGGAGAGGATGGCCGTCTTAATATGTTTGATTTGATTTCCCGGGTTGGGTAATTCGTGCGGGCAATTTTGAATGACACCGGCGAACCGTGGTCTATGGCTTTGATCATTTCCTGGCTTACAGCTATGAACGACCTGCAAACAGAAATCAGCGAACTCAAGCAATTCATCGGCGACCTGAAATCCGACAGGGCGGCCACGAAGGAAAAAGAGCAGCGCGAGGCGTGGACCAAATACGTCTCGCTCACCGTCGTCGTTGTCGCCGTGATCGCCGCCATCGCAACCCAATGGGGAGGCAAATACAGCTCCCGCACCCAGATGAGCCAGGCCCAGGCCTCCGACCAGTGGGCTTTCTATCAGGCCAAATCCATCAAGCAACACATGGACGAGGTGACGCTGGAGCAACTGACACGGGGAGGCAATGCCGGCGCCCCGGAATTATCCCAGGCCATCAAGAAGCTGCGCGATAATGTGGCCCGCTACGAGAAGGAGAAGAGCGAGATCAAGGCAAAGGCTGAAGACCTGGAAAAGGTGCGTGACCAAGCCAGCAGGCGCAGCGGCAAATTGGCAATGGCCATCTCCTACTTCACCGTCGCCATAGCCACCGCCAGCATCTGCCTCGTCACAAAAAGGAAGCCGCTCTGGTTCCTGGCGATCCTCTTGTCGCTGGTTGCGCTCTCGCAGATGGTGCTGGCCTGGACCCTGTAATTGCCTTAGGTGCCAAGGGGGTCGTTCATACCAGCCCAGCAACGCTGCTGGGGTCATGGTCCCAAGAACCATATCGAGCGCTGAAGGCGCAACTCACCCTTATCCGGGATGAAACCGGCTGTTGGCCTGAACGGAAAGTGCCCCTGCATGTGTCTTGGACATCCTCTGCCGGCCCGGCTGGGGCATCAGCCAGACCGATGGACGGGCAAAGTTTATCAATTAACACCCGATGGACGGGCAAAGTTTATCAATTAACACCCCGGGGGATGGTTGTGGCAAGTTTGGAGCATGAAAATAAATGAACGCGCCCGCAAGGTTCGGAAGGCCCGCATTTCGGCTGGTTTAGTTGCCATTTTCGTGTTAGCGTCAGGGGAGTTCTGGATGGCATGCCGTTTCGGGTGTGGCTGCGGCCAGACCAACTCGCCGCCGGGAGTTGAAGCCCCCGCCTTGAGCGACTTGATCGCCGCAAGGTGACAGCCACCGGCCCGACAGCGGATCAGCAGGTGCGACAGCAAAAGCGCTAACCAGCGAAAAGGACGCAATCATGAACGAACAGGAGCGGTCGGAATTGGAGCGGCTGAAGCAGCGGCAGGTGCGGCTCGAACACGAGCTGGCCCTGTTTGCCACGCAAATCAAGACCCTGGAACAGCGGCTTAGCGCGCAGGGCAATGCAGAAGTCAGAAGACCGGATGTGGAAGTCGGGCAGCGGGTAAGCCTGGCCCAAGTTCAACGCCCCGACGCAGCGACGGTTTCCGCTCCGCCGGTGATCTCGCCGATTCGCGCTGCCGCGCCCAAGGTTGAAACGGCTGCGGAGAGGATGGAGGCGGGCGAGGCGCGCCGTCCCGCGGCGGCAGGGCCGATCCGCTTGCGGCTGCGGGCCAACGCTGGCGAAAAGGACTTTGCGAAGGGGTCCTGCCGCTCGTGCGGCGGGCACCTCGAATTTCCCATCAGCGCGGCCGGTGATACCATCCCGTGCCCCCATTGCGGCGCATCCACCCTGCTAGCGACCGCACCGATTCCCGTGCCGCCGCCGGTTCCGCGAGTGTTGACGGCAGCGGCTGCGCCGACCGCTGGCAGCCGCCCTGCACCACCACCTGCAATGCCCAGGCCGGCGCCGGCTGTTAAGGAATCATTTGAAATGCGGCTGGGGACCTATTGGCTGGTACGCATCGGCATCGTGATGGTGCTGACGTCGCTGGTCTTCTTCGGGAACCTCGCCTACCACAATTTCATCAGCAAGCTGGGGCCGGGCCCGGCGGTCTGGCGGCGGTCTATTTCACCACCTACGCCGCGCACTACAACGACCATCTCAAGGTCATCCAGAATCAGGCGCTCGCCGGCGCGTTGCTGCTGGTCTGGGCGGGCTTCATGGTCTGGATTGCCGACCGCAAGAAGTCCGAGGTGCTGGCACTGTTCGCTGTGGGACTGGCGTATTACACGTCCATCATCACCCGCGTCGGCTACTTCACGCTCTACTCGAATCTGGTGCTGACGGCGGCGGCGGTCTTCTTCCTCGTGCGCAACCGCTGGGCGGCGCTTTCGTTTGCCAGCCTGATCGCGACCTATGCCGCCTATGCGTTCTGGCGTTTCTTCGACGGCAGCGCCTGGCATTGGGCCTCGCCGGCGGAAGGCTTGTGGACCGGCACCTGCTTCCTCATCAGCTACTGGCTGCTGTTCACGGCGGCGGTGTTCCTGTCCAAGGACGAGAAGTTTGCCGGGCAAAACCGGGCCAGCTTTATCACGCTCAACAACGGCGCCTTCTTCGCCGGGTTTCTGTTGACGATGATGCAAGTGCAGACCGGGGGCTTCTGGAAGTTCTGCCTGATCTATGGCTCGGTGCTGCTGGTGCTGGCGGAAGGGGCGCGCCGCTTCCTGGCGGCAGAGCCGCTGGCCAAAAACTCCTACCTGACCCAGGGCCTGTTGCTGGTGACCTTGGGATTCATCACCAAATATTCAGGCCTGCAGCTCGCCCTGGTCCTGGCGACCGAGAGCGTGGTCCTGCTCATCACCGGGCAGCAGCGGAAGAATCGGGTCTTGCTGGCCGGCGCGTATCTCTCCGCCGGGCTGGCGGTGGGCTGGGGCATAGACGGCATGAGAGAGTTCGATCACACCGGGCTTTGGCTCGGCCTGGGGCTGGCGGGGTTGATGCTGGTGAACACGGTCCTGGCCCACCGCGAGACCGCGGCCGCGACCCAGGCGGCCATGCGCCCGCAGCCGAGCTTCTTCGCCGTGCTGGCCCTGCTGGTCGGATTGGTCGTCATCCATAACAACACCGCGCCAGCCAACTTCCCGCTCGTGCTGGCCCTGGCCGCAGTTCCGCTCACGCTTTCGATCTATGTCCTGCGTGTGCGCGAACTCACCCACCTCAGCCAGGGCTACCTGCTCCTGGCGCAGGTCGCCTGGGTCGTGAACGTGTTTGATACCAGCCCGGCGCCCGCCTGGTGGAAGCCCGTCCTGATCATTGCCGTGTCGCTCGGGCTGAGTCACTGGTGGCAGAAGCAGAAGGTCATCGAATTGCGATCGCAGGTCGGCCTCTTTTGGCAGGGGCTCTACGCGCTGGCGATTATCGGCGTCCTCTATGGCTGGCTCGGGCAGAAGTGCGACCTGCCGGCCTGGCTGGCGGTGACGAGCCTGCTGGCGGTCGTCATCACGGCTTACGGAGTAGCAACGCGGGCCTGGCTGCTGGCCATCTGCGGCCAGCTTTTCCTGGCGGTAAGCTGCCTGCAGTTCGCCCTGCAGCTCGCCCAGGGCAAGCCCCACTGGCTGCTGCCGCTGGCGCCCGTTGCCGCTTTGGCCCTGTTCTCGTTTGCCGCCATCAAGTGGTTTGAGCGCAAGCCGGATGCGACGGGCTGCATCAGCGAGCCGCTGCTGCATGTGGCCTTCGTCTATCGCTGGATGGCGCTGGCCATGTCCATCTGGTGGGTGTGCCAATACATTCCCGAGCGGGAGCGCATCTGGCTGCTCGCGCTGCTGGGCCTGTGGGTCTTCATCTGGGCCGGGTGGCAGCAGAACCGCGAGGCCCTGTTCTTCAGCGCCGCTTACACGCTGGTGGCGCTGGCCCTGTTCTGGCTCCCGCTGATTGAAGCCTCCCGCGTGTATTGGCCGAATCTCCTGGTGATCCTGATCCTGCTTGGGCAGCGCCAGTTCGCCCGGCGGCTGCCCGGGCGCTACCCCGTCCGCTCGGAGGTCCACAGCACGGTCATTGTCATCGGCGGGCTCAGCCTCTGGCGGTTTCTATCTCTCTGGGTGCTGGAACAGCAGCCCAGCGGGTTTTATCTGACGGCGAGCTGGTCCTTGCTGGCCTTGGGGCTGTTCACCGCCGGCATCACCCTCGGCGAACGGATGTATCGCTGGCTGGGACTAGGCGTTCTCGCCTGCGCTCTCGGCCGGGTGATGATCATTGATGTCTGGAAGCTGGAAACCCTCTACCGCATCCTGAGCTTCATGGCCCTGGGCATCGTCCTGCTCGTCCTGGGCTTCATCTACAACAAGTATCAGGAGAAGCTCAAAGAGTGGCTATGATCTTCTACCAACGTTCTGGGGCGATATACTCGAGCAAATCCGCCATGGCCTGCGGTGTAAGGCCCTCTTCCAGCCCGGCGGGCATGAGCGACCAGTCCTGGGAGCGGAGATAGGGAACATTCGCCCGCGGCAGAACGATATCCACGCCGTATGGCTGTGCCAACGTGAGGGTGGTGGAATTTTGATCCCGCAGGAGGCCGATCAAGTTCTCGCCTGTCGCCGTCTCGATCACATAGGTCGCAAATTCGGGCCGGATTCCGGCATCCGGCTCGACAATGGCCTTCAGAATACTCTCCTTGCCTCCGATCCTCGCCGCCGCGAGATCCGGCCCGAGCGCTTGTCCCTCGCCGCCCAACCGATGGCAGGCGGAACAACGCGCCAGGAAGATCACCCGACCCCGGTCCGGAACGCCGGCCAAGCGCAAGACCGTCGAGAACTGCCGCAGAGCTGCGGGCCGCTGGGCCGGCACAGGGCCGAAAAGCCGCAGCGCCTCCCGGCTGGTGGCCGGATCCCGGTGCGTTCGCAGGAAATCCAGTTGCGCGGGCGCAACATCGGCCCGGCTGATTCGCCCATCACCGAGCGCAGCCATGACATCGGCAGCGCGGTTGCTCCGGGCTAGCAGGGCGGTGACCGCCTCGCGGCGCGAGCGCGGCGTGAGCACCCGCCAACGCCGGAACAGGGCCGGGGCGATTTGCGGATCGTTAAAGCGCCCCAGCGCCCCAATCGCGGCAATCTCAACCGGCTCCGGCTGGCCGGTCCCCAGCAGCAGCAAGACCCGATCGCCGGCGGTGGCGAACGTGTATGAGTCCACGCCCAGCAGGCGCACCGCCTCGACCCGCACCGGGTCGAACAGGAAGTTATTGCCCGCCATTCTCAAGGCCTCGACGTAATATTTCTGCAAGCGGCCCTCCGGGTCCACCTGGGGCAGCGAACCCCCGCTGCGGCGCAAGCCCTGGCCGAGCGCATAAGCGAGCATGAATGCCTGCTGCGGCTGCAAGGGGGTTCGAGCCATGAACTCCAGGAGCGGCGCCGTGTCGTCCGGCCGGCCCCTGACCCCGATCATAGTGGCCAGCCGGCGCAGGAACTCGCGCCCGGCGGGGTCGCCGCGAAACCGCGTGTCGCCGGCCAAGGCAACGAAGAGGTTGCCGGCTCCCCCGGCGGCTGAACTCAAGACCGCCGCCTGCATCCAGGGATTGGTAGGGCTGCGACGGAGGATTTCCGCCAGCGCCTGGCCGATATCAGGCGGCTGCAGCTCCCCCAGCGTGAACGCCAGTTGGTAGCGCACGCGGAGAGAGGGATCCGCGGCGAGTTTCGGGAACCGGTTCCACAAGGGGTTCGCGCCGGCTCCCCTGGCGGCCAGCTTTTCCGAAAGCAGCACCGCGTGCTCTCGCACGCGCTCATCCGCGTCGGCCAGGGCCCTGGCCAGTTGAATCTGGCTGAGTGCGCCCGCCCCCTCGATCGCGTGGAGCGCGTGCAGGCGTGCCAGCGGGGACATCGAGTAGGCCAGCACGCTTGCCAGTTGAGCCGGGGCCGCCGGATCCCGCCGAGCATATAAAAGCCGCGCCGCAGTGTCGCGCTGCCATCCGTTGGGGTGCGAAAGCGTGGCCACCAGGTCGTAGGTGCGGGCTTTACCCAGTTGCTGGGTTCTGGGCCGCATGAAGTTCACCGGCACAACGCGGTAGATGCGCCCGCGGTTTCCGACGGTTTGCCGGTCCGCGATGTAGAGCGCCCCGTCCGGCCCGTTGACGATCTGGACCGGTCGGAAGGAGGCGTCATTTGAAGCCAGAAACTCGACGTTGCGATCCTCCGGCGCGCGGCTGACAACGGGCTCCAGGCCGCTTTCGCGCAGCACCATCCGGTGAATGACGCGGGCGTGGGGATCGGCAACGAACACATTCCCGGCGTAGTCTGGTGGAAAAGCGTTCCCGCGATACACCGCGCTGCCGCAGGCGTTGGTGAGCCACGCGGACGCCGCAGCGTTGGTCGCCTGGAACAGGGCTGGCGCGAGGGCGTTCGTCGGCCGGGGAGTCACGCCCCCCGCTTCCGACGGCCCGGACGCCGTGAAGGGAAAGATCGGCGTTGCCGGGCTGGCCGCATCGAGCATCTGCAGGGGCACGGCAAAGAAGGGATTTCGCCCGGCATAACGCCGCTCGTACATGGCTACCCGCAACGGACGCGAGCCCTCGCTGACAAACTTGCGCCCGCGATCATCGAAGCATGATTCCCGGCTACCACGGGTGAAGCACCGCCCGGCGCGCCCGCAACGGGCTCGCCGCCGTCAATGCCCCCGGTCACGCCGTGGAAGCGATTGTCCAGGCCCCAGTTCAGGTTGTTCACCCGCGCCAGCGCCCCGGCATCGTTTGTGCCCCCGAAGCCGCTGAAGAACACCTGGCGCTCAAGGACGGTGGCGTTGGTTGCCGTCGGCTTGAGATACAGCAGGTCGGGGGTTGCCCCGAGAAAGATGCCGCCCCCATAACAGGCCACCGCCGAGACCGGCGGCAGGTTGTCCGCAAACACCGTGCTTGTCTCGAACACTCCATCCCCGTTGGTGTCCTGCAACATCCGGATCCGGCCCGCTTGCGGCTGGGCCTTGGGGCGATCCGCCGCCTCGGGCAGCTCGGCGACAAACAGCCGCCCGTTTTCGTCGAATGCCATTGCGACCGGCGCGGTCACCAGCGGTTCGGATGCCACCAATTCCAGGCGGAAACCCCTTTCGATCCGGAAGCTCGCGAAGGTGTTGGTGACCTCGGCGGGGCCGGTTCGCCCCAGGGCTTGACCGGTCGTTGCAGGATCAGCGCCCTGGCCGATGAACGAGCAGCCGAACGAAACAGCCAGTACCAATGCACAGGCGAGGGCGGTCTGTCGGTTCCGGTGTAGCGGACTGCTCATGTCACAACCATCCTTCAATTCGGGCCGGCAGAAAAGGGGGAAAACAGCCGGGTGCCCGGTTGCGCCTTAGGTACAACAAAAAGACCGGAAGGTTATTCCGGCCTTTCTGCCACATTCTACACTCAGAACAGCACTAAATCCATCTTTGACGCGGCGCCGCAGTTTTGCGCCTGTCAGCCACACACGGTCTGACTACTGCGTTTTTGCATCAACCGTGATTACAAGATAGCAGAACCCCTGTCCCCTGCATGTCACCAGTTGTGGGGACAGCCGGGCTGCGCGCAACGCAGCCCGGAAATCCGAAACCCGAAGGCCGAAATCCGAAAGAAGGCCGAAGCCCGAAGCGATGCTTACGACGGTCCATCAATCATAGCTCCTCCGTTCCCTGCATGATGCAGTCGTGTGCCCCAGCTCCGGTTCGGATTTCGGATTTGAGGCCCCATCCCGCCTACTTATCCAAAACGGGCGGCAAGCCGGCGCCAGCAAGGGCCGCGAGCACGCGGCAGTCGAGGATCTTCAGTGCGGGCGGCAAGGGAGCCGGGCGGCCGGCAAAGATCTCCGCACCCCATTTGGCCAGGTCGGTGCCGGGGTCTTGTGCCTGCCAGTCTTTGAGGAGTTGCGTGGCTTCGGGTGCGCGGCCGGATTGCTTCAGCGCCAGGGCGCGGATGAGGTCGTTGATCGCCTGACCTTTCTTGCGGGCCGGGATGGTCAGGATGCGGTCGAGGGCCGGACGGGCGGCTTCGGGAGCTTTGAGCCGGAGCTGGCATTGCGCGGCGAACCAGTCTTCGAGCCGCTCGTCGAGGTCGGCGGGATAGGGCTTGCCCGTGCCAAGCTTCTCGGGCCATTGCCGGGCGGTGTTGAGCAGTTGGAGCGCGTCGTCGAACGCCCCGGCCTGGAACCGCTCGGCAGCCAGCAGCAGGAAGGCCTCGTGGAAAAGGCCGCGGGCCTCGGTAGTGCCTTCGGCCGGCAAGACGTGGAGGGAGGACAACAGGTTGGCAGCCTTCTCGTGTTGGCCGGTCAGCAGCAGGCTTTTGGCGCGTAACAGGGCCAAGGCGTCATTGGCCGGAAAGCGCTGAGCGTAATCGGCAGCGACGCCGAGGGCGCCGGCGGGATCGTTGTGCTTGAGGTAGTGGCGGGCGAGCATGGCGCCATAGCGCCACTGGGAGGGATCCAACCGGGCGGCGTGCTGGAAGTCGCTAACGGTGGTGGCTTCGTCGAGTTGGGCGCGGGCCGCAAAGAAGGGGGCAAAGCGCGGTTGATCGCCGCAGTCAGCCAGAAGCTGGCGGGCCCGGGACAGTTCATCCAGGCGCCAGCGGATCAGGGCGAGGAAGTAGTTGGGCTGCCATGCCGGACGGTGCTGAGCCGCCCATTCGAAGACGGGAATGGACTCGATCCGGAACGGGAAGACGAACTCGGGCGAGGCCGCCTCGGCTCGCGCGAGCAGGTTGGTGTCCTGGTGCAAATAGGCTAACCAATAGAGCGCCTCGGCTTTGGGAGGAGCGAGATCGAGGACTTTGGCAGCCTCGACATCCAGCCCCACGCCGTGATACCAGGCCGCCAGTTCCAAGAGGGTCTCGTGCGGCAGTTCGTTGCGGATCAGCGCGGTAAAGTCCTTGGCGCTCGACTTGCCGCGCAGATATTGCTCGAAGCGGGCGCAGTGGTTGAGCGGGTCGAGTTCGAGCAGGGCTGCCAGCGCGGCATTCCCGCCTGATGCGTCACCCCGAAGCCGCTGGACACACGCACAGAGCTGCAAGGCATCGAGGTTGCGGACGTTGCTGCAAAGGCTTTCCCTGGCGCTGGCGAGCGCGCGGTCATACAGCTTCTCGCGCAGATACTCTTTAGCCAGCTCTGTTTGCGCGGCGCTGCGCCAGGCCGGGGAGAGGGCAGCGAGGCTCAAGGCTTCTTTGGCGTCGGTCCGGTGGCCGAGAGCGGCGCTCGCGAGGCCGAACTGGTAATTGGCGCCGGGGTCGTAGGTATCAACGCTCAGCGCATTCCGGGCGAAGCCAAGTCCAGCATCGGCGTCGGCGCGGCGGTTGGCCAGCGCGGCCAGCTCAACCAGGGCGGGGACATAGTTGGCGTCGAGCTTGAGGCACGACGCGAAACGCCCGGCGGCATTGACGTAGGCACGCTGGCGGACGTCCTCCTTTCCCTGGAGATAAAGGCCGTAGATGGAGTTCCAGTCGAAGCCGGCCGGCGCAGCGGTGGGCCGGGTCAGGATGTCATCATCTCCGGCTGTGTATTGGAGCTTATCCCCTCCGATGCAGACGCGCAGCGCCTTGGGTGGCGCGGAAAGAGATACAATCTCCTCGACCGGCCGCATGGGTTTGAGGTTCACATCCCGCGTGGCGAGAAGGCGGGTGCCGTCAAACACCTGGAGCTTGTCGCGCAGCGGCCGGGCAGGCGAGATCCGGATGGCAAGGCGTTCGCCCTCACGGGTGACATTAAGCGCGCCCCACGGGCTGGCGCTGACGAAGCCCTTGATGCCTTTGACGGGCAGCCAATGCTCGGTCCACGTGTCGGTGGCGTAGGGCGCGAACCCGGCGTGCTTGAAGGGGGTTTGCGTGCTGGAGCTATCGGCCTGGTTGAACAGCCGGCCGGATTGGACCTCGACATATTGGCCGTCCGTATCGGTGAGCAGGTCCTCCCAGATCATGCCCTCCCGGGATAAGCCCCAAATCCAGATCTTGCGGCCCGGCTTGTCGCCGTAAGGGGCGCAGTGGGCCATGCCGAAATCCTCATCGTGCCAGTAGCCCCCGAAGAACTCGGCCAGCCGGCCCAGGACATGATACGACTTCGAGGTGCCGAAGTTATTCTGCTCGTACCAGGAAATGTCCCGCCTGCTGCCCGGCTCCAGGGGCCAATCCTGCGCCCTGCCGTCGTGACCGATGTAGCCGGTGCCGGGATGGACGAATTGGAGGTTCCCGGCAGCCTTGAGACCGACGTTCATCCAGGTGTAGTAGGGCTGGTCCGCCGAGGATGGATTGTGCCACAGCGAGCGGGTGGAGAAGGCGGCCTGGTCGGCGGGCAGGTTGATTTCCAGTCGCCAGGTCGTGCGCGTGAGCAGGTCCAGCGTGCCGATAAAGCAGCTCGCGCTGCCGTCGCGGTTGCGGCGGACGAGATAATCCACCGGCGAAAAGCAGTTAGGCGTGTGGCCGAGGATGCCGTAATTGGCCTCGATGCCGCCGCTGGTCCACGGCCCCCGCATGGAGATGTCGCGGAACTTGACGACATGGTTGAAATAGATGAAGGGCTTGCCGGTCGTCTTATCAATCGCTGCCCAGACCTTCCCGCCGATCTCCGGCAGGATCAGGATCTGCACGTATTCGTTGGACAGCTCGACCACCTTCCAGTTCTTCCGGACGGGCTTGTCCGTGAAGCCGTCGTAGCGGAAGTAGGGATAGAACCGGGACATGACCGGCACGGGATCAGGGTCGGAATACGGATAGGTGGTGAACTCCTGCTCGTATTCCTTGAAGGTGGTGCTGGCGCTTGATCCCGGAAACGGCGCGCAAAGGATGGTCAGGCTAATCAGCGGCAGTAACAATTTGTGCATAGGCTAAGGGGGAAGTCAGAGATGACGGCCTTCAGGCGGGCGAGGTGAACAGTTACGTTGGGGCTTCATCCGCTGGTGCGCCGGCACACGGTCACGGCAAAGCGACCGCCCGATACCATTTTTGGGCCTCGTTGGCGGGCTGGCTGTCGGTGAAGTAGAAAGCGCCCTCGGCGGAGGTGATATTGGTGGCCAGGGGATGCCAGCCTGTCGGGCCGGTTGAAGCCTCGATGACACAGGTCAGGTTGGTTGCGGCAGACAGGCGCAGTCGGAAAGGGCCGTTGGGGGCGGAGGGAATCACGGCCAAACGAATCGGCGTGAGGGCTTTGCGCAAGTTAAGCCGGCCGCCGGTAACGCACTTGCCGGCGAGGGAAGGCAACGGATCGGTGGCGCTCAACAGGCGGTTGATGATCTGCCGGTGGCTCTCGCCGGGATATTCCGCCAGCAATAACGCGCAGGCGCCCGCCACATACGGGGCGGCAAACGAAGTGCCGGAGTCGGTGTAGTAGGCGAACTGCCCGCTGTCCATTGCGCCGTAGGTCGAGGTGATTTGCTCGCCGGGCGCCGCGAGGTGAACATTGGTGGCCCCATAGTTGGAGAACGCGGCAAGGGTGTCACTGCGTGTCGTATAGGCCACCGACACGACATTATCCAGACCGTAGCCGGCGGGATAGACCGGGTTGACGTCTATGTTCACCGGGTTGGCGCTGTTGCCGCAGGCCGCAACGAGGATGATGCCGGCATCGCGGAGGCTGGCGACGGCATTGGACAGGGCGAGGGAGTTCGTGAAGCCCCAGCTCGCGTTAATGATCCGCGCGCCATTGGTCCGGGCATAATCCAGGCAGGTCACAGCATCCGAAACCTTGCCGACCCCCAGATTGTTGAAGCATTTGCAGCCCATGATCTTCACCCCCCAGGCGACCCCCACCACGCCCTTGCCATTGTTGCCGACGGCCCCCAGCACCCCGGCAACCAGGGTCCCATGCCCGCTGTCGTCGGCGGGATTGTTCGTCCCCGTCAGCGCATTCCACCCATGCCCGCCATCGTTCGGGTTGACCCACATATTCGGTGCGAGATCTTCATGCGTATAGCGAACGCCGGTGTCCAGCACGGCCACGAGAATATTGCCGGCAGCGTGCAATACGGCCCAGGCTGCCGGCGCCTCAATCTTGTCCAGTCCCCAGAGTGTGCCATTCGTGTAATAGGTGTCATTGGGGATGGCGGCCACATGGCCGAGGTAGTCCGGTTCTGCGAATTCCACGAGGCCGCTCTTCTGGTATTTGTCAACGAAGCCGGGCACGGCTTCGCCTGGGGGCAGCGCAATCACTTGCAGGCGGCCCATGTTTTCGAACGTCCGGATAACCCGGCCTTGCCTCGCCGAATGCAGTTCATCGATCGCCTCGTGGCTGGCTCCCGCCTTCGGCTGCACCAGGATGCGGTCTTCCGCATAGCCCGACGCTGGCGCTTGCGCTTCAGCGGTGCCGGCGGACCGGACTTCGTCGGCTGGCTGCACGGCTGCCAGGCAAAGGGGAATCCAGGCCGCGATCAGCGAGGCCAAACGCGCCCGCGAAAACCACATTCCGGCACACAACGCCATATTGAGGACTATAATGTGCCGCCTCCCGGGTTGAAGTGCCATGCAAAAGTGCTGGTTTGCAACCAGGGTGGGTTCAAGAAATAGTAGCCGCCAGCGTCAGTTGGCGTTGATCTGTGCGGCGAAGAAATCGTGCGCCAACTGAAGTTGGCGGGTACGAGGGGAGCCACTTTCAGCTGGGAGCCACTTTCAGCTTGAAAGGGGCCGGGGAAAAAGCCTCACTGGTGCAGAGTCTAAAGTTCGGTGTCGGAATACGATTGTTTATGAAGAAATCACTGCTAGTCATTGTCGCGGCCCTCACGTGCGCATCGGTCCTGGCGCAAGACGCCGCGAAGTCTCCCGGCGCGGCCGGCCAACTCGGCTGGCAGATGGCCATCCATGCCTACACGTTCCGCAAGTTCTCGATCTACGAGTGCATTGACAAGACGGCCGAGCTCGGGTTGAAGCACATGAGCCTGTCCGGCAGCGTGAGCCTTGATGGCAAGAAGAGTGTCCCGACGGTGAGCCTCCCGGACGGGGATGCGGAGGCCATCAAGAAGGCGGTTGCGGCCAAGGGGATCACGCTGGTCAATATCGGAGTGGTGAAACTGCCCGCGGCGGAAGCAGAGAGCCGGAAGGTGTTCGAGTTTGCGAAGAAGATGGGCATTGACACCCTGGTCGCCGAGCCTGAACCCGACGCCCTCGATACCGTTGAGAAGCTGTGCAAGGAGTATAATATCAAGGTGGCCATCCATAACCATCCCAAGCCATCCCGTTACTGGAATCCCGACACCGTTCTGGAAGCCGTCAAGGGCCGGACCCCGCTGATGGGGTCGTGCGCCGACACCGGGCACTGGCTCCGCTCGGGGCTGAATCCGCTGGAATGCTTGAAGAAGCTTGATGGCCGGGTGATCTGCCTCCACTTCAAGGACCTGGTGCCTGACGAGCCCAAGGCGCAGGAGCAGGCCGTGGCGAAGAAAAAGAAGAAGGGGGAATCCAAACCCATGCACGACGTGCCCTGGGGCACCGGCGTGGGCAATGTGAAAGCCCAGATGGCCGAGCTCAAGCGCCAGAATTTCCGGGGCGCCTTCTGCGTGGAGTACGAATACAACTGGGACAACTCCATGCCCGAGATCGCAAAGTGCGTGTCGTTCTTCAACGCGACTTGCGCGGACCTGGTCAAGGCCCCCTGACCGCCCCTTTAGCGGACAACCTCAAACGCAAAGCCCTTCAGATACTCCGTCTCGGGTATCATCGGGATAATGGGATGGTCGGGGGACTGCGAGTAGGTGGCCACCCGCCGCAGAATCTTCCGGGCATCGAAGGCGGCGGAAAGCACCGTGTCCTGGAACAGGCCCGCATCAACGTGGTGTGAGCAGCAGAAGGTGGCCAGGGTTCCGCCCGTCTTGAGCAGCTTGAGCGCCCGCAGATGAATCTCCTTGTACCCGCGCAACGCGTCGGGCACCGAAGCGCGGTTGCGAGTGAATGACGGCGGGTCGAGCACGATCAGGTCCCAGCGGGGAAGGATCTTCTCGTGCGGCTGCGTCAGCGTGTGCGCCTTGAGCCAGTCGAATACATTCACCGCCTCGGCCGAGCATTTCTCCGCCAGGCCATTGGCGGCCGCATGGCACGTTGCAGCGGCGATGGCATCGGCGCTCTGGTCGAGCATGTGCGCGTGCGCCGCGCCGGCCCGGGCCGCGTGCAAGCCGAACCCGCCGAGAAAGCTGAAGCAGTCCAGCACCTGTCCGCCCCGCGCCAGGTCGGCCACGCGCTGGTAGTTCACCTGCTGGTCGAGGTACAGACCGGTTTTGTGGCCGCCCAGGACATCCACATCAAACTGCAGGCCGTTGAGATTAATCGCCACCGGGCCTTCGAGGCTTCCCGCCAGAATGCCATTCGCATCCGGCAGGCCTTCAAACTTCCGAGAAGCCACCTCGTTCCGCTCCACGATTGCCCGCGGAGAGAAAATCTCCTGCAATGCCCCCAGTATCATCGGTTTCCGCTGGTCCATTCCCAGGGAGGAAGTCTGCACCACCAGCACATCCTCATACTTATCCACAATCAAACCGCTCAGCGCATCGCTCTCGGCGTTCACGACGCGGAATGAGGTGGCATTGGGCATGTGCCGTTGCCGGACGGCAAGCGCGGCGCGAATGCGCTGCTCAAAGAAGGCCCGGTCCACCTCGACCCGGTCCGGCGAGAGAACCCGGACATTGATGCGGGACTTCGCATTGTAAAACCCCACGCCCACGAAACGCTGGCGATGATCCTTTATCTGGACCAGTTCGCCGTCAGGCGTCGGCTGCGTGAGCCGCAGGACGGATCCGTGATAGACCCAGGGATGTCCGGCCAGGATGCGGTCGGCTTCGCCTGGTTTCAGTAAGACAGTTGATAACGGTTGCATAGATTGTAAACAATTGCCGCCGGATCATCCGGCATGGCCGGAATATAGCCCAAGGACAGCCCGGGGGAAAGCCGCAAGTTCAGGGACGGCGGCGCATTGCCGGATTCGCGGTGAGGGGCCCCTCTTCCGTTTAGTTTGCCATAGGGTCTAGAAGACGGCTATGTTGGGCCTAGCCAAACTGGTTTATGAGCGGAACGACCGATTCGGATGTAGCACGCAAACCGGACGTGGGGAAGTGCCTGGCCCGTTCGGTCGCGGATGCTTTGGCCGAAGACCCGACGCTGGAGGCGGTGACGCTCGACCGGGCGCGCCAAACGATTTCCGTGGCCACGCTCGGCCGGACGAACATACCCAGGCTGACGGAGCGGATCAGCGCGACCGTGCAGCGGGCGCAGCAAGCCGGCGGCGTGCGGCCATGCTCTTTGCTGGCGGGCCAGATCAACTGCCAGACCTGCGGCCAGCCGCTCGCCGAGTTCGAGAGGCGGAGGATTACCATCAGCCAGGATGCCGACAAGACCACCATTGCCCGGGTGACATGCCCCACGGCGCCCAAGTTCTGGCGCTGGCGCGACATTCCGTGGCCGAGGGTCGTCCAGCGGGATGTCGAGTTCCTGGAACATGCGGAGGACCTCAACGAGTGGAAGACGCAGTTGGTCGCCGCTATCTTGTGCGGCGTGTCCGGGTTGGGCGCTTACTGGTTCCGCGCGGAACCGCTCTCGATCGTCGGCTTCCTGCTGGCCTACCTGGCCGGCAGTTGGTACACCGCGCAGGAGGTCTGGGAGCGGCTGCGGCAGCGCGCGATTGATGTGCATTTCCTGATGCTGGCCGTGGCTGCGGGGAGCGCAAGCATCGGCGCGTGGGGCGAGGGAGCGATGTTGCTGTTCCTGTTCTCGCTTTCCGGCGCGCTGGAGCATTTCGCCCTGAGCCGGACCCAGCGCGAGATTCGCTCGCTGTTCCGCGAGGCGCCCAAATCGGCGACCGTGATTGATGAGGGGGGGCACGAAGAGGAGATGCAGGTGGAGCGGTTGCTTCCGGGCATGCGGCTCCTGATTAAGCCCGGGGCCCAGTTCCCGGTGGACGCGGAGATTGCGAAAGGCCAGACCGCCTGCGACGAATCGAACCTCACCGGCGAAGCCACGCCGGTCGAGAAGGGCATCGGCGACAACGTGCTCGCCGGGACGATCAACCAGTGGGGTGCCGTCGAGGTGCTCGTGCTGCGGCCGGTCTCGGAAAGTTCCTTGCAGAAGATTGTCCGCCTGATCCGGGAGGCGCAGCAGCAGAAGGCCCCGGCGCAGCAGTTCACCGACCGGTTTGGCACTTACTACACCTACAGTGTGCTCGGGCTTTCGCTGATCATGTTCTTCGTCTGGTGGCTGGGCTACGGCCAGAAGCCATTCACGTCCATGAGGGTCGAGCATAGCGCATTTTATCATACCATGACGCTCCTGGTGGTGGCATCCCCGTGCGCACTGGTGCTTTCGATTCCCTCGGCGGTGCTGGCGGCGATTGCCTGCGGCGCACGGCACGGCATCCTGTTCCGCGGGGGGGCGGCGGTGGAGAAACTGGCGGCGGTAACAACCGTCGCGCTGGATAAAACCGGCACGCTCACCACTGGCGAGTTGCGGGTTGAAACCGTGGAGAGCTTTCCCCCGGGGCGGGAAGCCGAGGTGGCGCGGCTGGCTTACTCGCTCGAAAAGCTTTCCACCCATCCCCTGGCGCGAGCGATCACGCGCTACGGCAAACAGCAACAAATCCAGCCGCTGGAGCTTTCCAACTTCGAGTCCATCACCGGCCAGGGTTTGCGGGCGCGCTGCGGCGCGAGCCGTTGCCTCCTGGGCCGCCGCGAATGGCTGGCGCAGGGCCCGCACGGCCAGGTCATGGCGCAAGTGCCAGCCACGGATGCCGGCCTCTCGGAGATCTGGCTGGCCGAAGGCGACCTGCTGGGACGGCTCGTCCTGCGCGACGACATCCGCCCGCAAGCGCGGCAGGTCCTGGAAGAATTGCGCGGTGAAGGATTGCGCACGGTCGTGCTGACCGGCGACCGCAAGGCAACCGCGGAGCATCTCCGGACGGAACTGCAATTCGACGACCTGCGGGCGGAGTTAAACCCGGAGGAAAAGCTCTCCGAGATTCGCTCGCTGACCGCGCAAGGGCAGCGGGTGGCCATGGTGGGCGATGGCGTCAATGATGCCCCCAGCCTCGCGGCGGCGCATATCGGCGTGGCCATGGGCGCGCGCGGGTCCGATGCGGCCTTGGAACAGGCGGACGTGGTGCTCATGCACGATCGTCTGGAGAACTTCCTGGCCGCCTTCCGGCTCAGCCAGCGGGCGCGCAGCGTGATCCGCCAGAACCTGGTCCTTTCCCTCGGCACGGTGGTAGTGCTGGTCGTGTTCGCTTTGCTGGGGAATATCTCCCTTACCAAGGGCGTGATCGGCCACGAAGGCAGCACGGTGGTGGTGGTCATGAACAGCTTGCGGCTGCTATTCGTCGGCGCCAGAAAACACAGCGCAGCGCCGATGGGAAAGGGAGTTTAGTTCGGCTTCAGCTCTTGAAAGAGCTTCAGCCAGCCGGCTGTCAGGGCGTCGCCGATGCTGCTTGATGGGCTTAATTCCGCCGGTGTCTGCCCCCAGTAGAATCCAATCCAACCCGCCGCGTATTTCCGGGAGCCTTCCACAAACTGGCGCAGCTCCGGGGGCGTGCAGCTTAAGGGGAAGATTTCTTCGATGACAACGGGCTTGCCGGCTCCGAAACCTTGCAGCAGCTTCAAGTCGTCCTTCAGCCCGCCAGTCTTCGGGTAGAGATGCACGCAGATGAAGTCGAGATTGGCGGCGATGGTTTGGGGAACAAAGCCTGACGCTTCCGGGGAGCCTTCCAGGCTGTTGGGTAGGAGGCCGACGGTGATCAGGTGCCTCGGGTCGCGTCCGCGGATGGCCGCAGCGAGCTGGGCCACCCATTGGCGCGCAATCTCCGGCGGCGAGCGCCCTGCCTGGTCCAGCGCAATGAACTGGCAATAGGTGAACCCGGCTAGCTCACCGGTCAGCCAGTCGCCGAGATTTCGTGTTCCCCGCGGCACGATCGGCTCGTTCATCAAGTCGTAGCAGAAGATTGCGGGGCTGCCGGCACAGCGCCCGGCTACCGCCTCCCAGAAGCGCGCCTGGGCATCCCATCGTTCGGTCTCCCCCAGGGAATCATACCAGGCGGGAACGTCCTGCTTGCGATAACAGGCCAGCCCCGTGAGATCGAGGTAGAGCCTCGTGTCCTCAGCCAGCTTGATGAGCCGGCCCAGGCGTTCGAGCGACTTTCGATTGGGCCGGTCCGGGGCGTCCATGAACCTGGCGAACTGAAGGTGGACCCGCACTAAATTGGCCCCAAGCTGCTTCATTTCCCTGAAATCCTCCACCACCGTTGGCCATTCGGTTTCCCAATAGCTCTCCAGGAGCCGGAACTTGTAGTCGCGGTCGTAGTTGAATCCCCAGGGAACAAACCGCTTCCCGGAAGCCGCGAACACAAAGCCGCTTTTGTCCTTGGAGACTTTTATCCAATCCAGCCTGCTGTGGGCTGGCGTGAGGGCGGGCACCAGCTCGGCGCCTGCGCCCGCGGCCTGGGCCAGGAGAAGGACGCCGGCAGAGAGTATAAGGGCTGTGATTCGCATTCTAAGCCAGAACACTGCGCAGAAACTGGCCCGTGTGCGAGCGTTTGTTGCGGGCGACCTGCTCCGGCGTGCCCTCCGCCACAATGCGCCCCCCGCCATTCCCGCCTTCCGGGCCCAGGTCAATCACCCAGTCGGCTTCGGCGATGAAATCGAGGTTGTGCTCGATAACGATCACCGAGTGGCCGGCATCCACCAACCGCTGCAGCACCTCGACCAACCGCCGCACGTCCGCGATGTGCAAGCCGATGGTGGGCTCTTCGAGGATGAACAGGTTCCGCCGGGGATTACGTTCCAGCGAGTCGGACGTCCGCAGGCCGGACAGCAAATGGCTGACCAGCTTTACCCGCTGGGCCTCGCCGCCGCTGAGCGTGGGGCTGGTCTGACCGAGCTTGAGATAGCCCAACCCGGTATCGGACAGCGCCTGGAGCGGCCGCGTGATCCTCGGGAGGCTGGCAAAGAACTCGCGGGCTTCCTCGACCGATAACTCCAGCACTGCGGCGATGTTCTTGCCGCCGTATTCGATGTCGAGCGTCTCCCGGTTAAACCGGGTCCCGCCGCACACCTCGCACCGGACAAAGGCGGGCGGCAGAAAGTTCATCTCGAGCTTGATCGTCCCCGCCCCCTCGCACTCCGGACAGCGGCCCTGCGCGCTGTTGAACGAGAACCGGCTGGGCGAATAGCCCCGCAGCCGCGCCTCGGGCACCTGCGCGAATAGCTGGCGGATGTCATCAAAGAAACCGACATAGGTGGCCGGGATCGAGCGCGGCGTGCGGCCGATGGGGGACTGGTCCACCTCATAGACGGCCTGCATGGGCTCCCAGCCGGTGATTCTGGCGGAAGAGACGCCGGGGCGTGATGCGTGATGCGTGATGCGTGAGCGCAGCGCGGGGAGCAGGCATTCGCGAACCAGCGTGCTCTTGCCCGAGCCGCTCACGCCGGTCACCGCCACCAGCCGGCCCAGCGGAAACCGCACCGTCAGGTCCTTGAGATTGTTCTTGCTGGCGCCCTCAATCGTCAGCCAGCCGCCCCCGACCCCAATCGGTGCAGCCGAGGTAACGAGGCTCTGACCAACCTTCCCCTTCGCCCTTCGCGCTTTCGACTGTGGACTGTGGACCGTGGACCGTGGACTAAGCACTTTCCCCACCTCCCTCCGCTTCCCCCGCGCCGGAAAGGTCTTATGCAACCGCAGGCATTGCCCCGTGATTGATTTCGGATGCCGCAGCAACTCGGCCAGCGTGCCTGTGGCCACCACTTCGCCGCCATGCACCCCCGGCCCGGGCCCCAGGTCTATGATGTAATCCGCGCGCCGCATCGTGGCCTCGTCATGTTCGACGACGAGCACCGAGTTGCCGCGAGCTTTCAGCTTCTCTAACGCCGCCAGCAGTTGCTCGTTGTCGCGTGCATGGAGCCCGATCGTCGGCTCGTCGAGAATGTAAAGCACGCCGCTCAGATTCGATCCCAGTTGCGCCGCCAGCCGGATCCGCTGCGCCTCGCCACCTGACAGCGTCGGCACGCCCCGCCCGAGTTGCAGGTAGCCGAGGCCCACTTCCCGCAGGAACCTCAGCCGCTCGCGAATCTCCGGCAGGATGTCCCGCGCAATCAGCGCCGCGCGCGACCCGAACCTGAGGTGGCGAAAGAACTCATCTGCCGCCGCGACCGACATCTGGCCGAAGGTGTCAATCGTCGGCGCGGCGCTCCAATCTGCGATTTGCGATTTGGGAGTAGCGATCCCCAGCCGCACCGCGCGCGCAAGTGGGTTCAGCCTGGCTCCGCCGCAGTCCGGGCAAATCTCCCGCTCCCCTTCCTGCCAGCCATACCACGACTCCTCAATGGCATCCGCGCGCGCGCCGCGCTCCACGTCGGGCAGGTAGAACAGCTCGCCAAAGCCACGGCAGCGCGGGCACCAGCCCTGGGACGAGTTGTAGCTGAAGTTCTTCGGGTCCAATGCCTCGAAGGACTTGCCGCATTGCGGGCAGGCGCGTTCCGTGGAATGGACCGTGAGGTGCTTGCGCGAATCCAGGGCGAACAGCGTGCCCTGACCAAGCTTAAGCGTTTCGTCAATAAGCTGCTGCCCGCGCAACCCGGGAGGGCGAGCGTCCCCGCGAGCCCCGTCTTCCGCCGAGGTATGGGCTCGCGAGGATGCTCGCCCTCCCGGATTTTGCGCCTTGCTCTCCAACCTGCCCACGACAATCTCCACGTCATGCTCGCGAAACCGGTCCAGCCGCAGGCGCTCGCTGGTGGGATACAGTTTCCCATCCGCACGGACTTCGGCATAGCCGTGGCTGGCGGCCCATTCGGCGACATCGGTGTGGAAGCCCTTGCGATTCCTCACCACCGGCGCCAGCAGCGTGAGATCGCCGCGTCGGCGAAGCTCCGCCTGCAATCGGTGGCCCAGCTCGTCGCGCGTCTGGGCTTCGACCGGCACCCGGCACTCCGGGCAGAACTGCGTGCCGAGCCGCGCGAAGAGGAGCCGGATGAAATGATACACCTCGGTCACCGTGGCCACGGTGCTCTTCCCACCCCCACGGCTGGTGCGCTGCTCAATGCTCACCGTGGGGGGGATGCCGGTGATCAGGTCCACATCCGGCCGGGACAACTGCTCCACAAACTGCCGCGCATAGACGTTCATCGAGTCCAGGAAACGCCGCTGCCCCTCGGCAAAGAGCAGGTCAAACGCCAGCGTGCTCTTCCCGGAGCCGCTCACGCCGGTGACGACGACAAAGCGCCCCCGCGGCACCGTGAGCGACACATTCTTGAGGTTGTGCTCACGCGCGCCGTGAATCGCGATGGACTGCTCTTGCTGCCCGCTCAGTTCTCGATGATCAAACACCGCTATTCCTTACCACACAATGCCCCGGGGCAAAACGGGAAACGCGGGATTGCCATGGCACCCCGCCGTCCGCGGCGGGCCGAATTGGCGGTCCGAGACCCGGCCTCCTGCCACCTGAATCAGCCCTGTTGTTCAAATTTGCCCCCTTTAGCCTCCCTCGGGGTGGTGTCTTGCCTGTGTCTTACTGCTGTCTTACCACTGGGGGGTGGGGGGCATTAACCACGGATTTCGCGGATGACACGGATAAGGAAGGGGCGGAGTGGTTTATCCGTGTCATCCGCGAAATCCGTGGTTAATTTCCTCCCATGAAGCACGAAGAGCTCACGCGTGACATTATCGGTGCGGGGATGGCTGTGTTGAACGAGTTGAGACCGGGATTGGACGAGAAGCTGTACGAGAACGCGATGGTCATCGAGTTGGTGGCGCGCGGCTACAGGGTCGAGCAA
>JAPLUA010000294.1:21817-35254 GCA_026397855.1 Verrucomicrobiota bacterium
CAACGGGAGTATCCAGTCCATTATCGTGGGCACTTCATTGGGAAGCTGATTCCCGACCTCATTGTAGATGGCAGGGTGATCGTGGACCCGAAAGTTGTGACCGCATTCAACGACACGCACATCGCCCAAATGCTCGGCTACCTGAACATTACCGGGCTGGAGGTGGCGCTGCTGCTCAACTTCAGGGAAGCCAAACTGAACTGGAAACGTGTGGTGCGCGGGGGCGGAGGAGAGGATTGACCACGGATGAGGGAAGGACAGAAGCGGTTTATCCTCGATCCGTGAAAGCCGCGGTTCCACCGCGGCGTCACGTTGTTATCATAGCAGCGGAAGGCTTTTGACCACGGATGGCGCGGATGGCACGGATGGGGAAGGGCCGGAGTGGTTTATCCGTGTAATCCGTGGTTAGATTACAGTTCGCAACGCCCTGCCGGTGTGGCTTCCGGGACATGCCGCTATTTGCTCCGGTGTGCCGACAGCTACCACTTGCCCGCCTTGGTCGCCTGCGTCTGGTCCCAGGTCAATGATCCAGTCTGCCGATTTGATGACATCGAGGTTGTGCTCGATCACGAGCACCGAGTGGCCAGCGTCCACCAGGCGCTGGAAGACTTTCAGCAACACGCGCACGTCGTCGAAGTGCAGCCCGGTTGTCGGCTCGTCGAACAGGAAGAGCGTGGGAAGTGCGGGGTGCGGAGCGCGGAGCGCGGATTTTGAAGTGCGCCGACTGACGTCGGCGGCTACAATCACTTCGGCCAGGTGGCGCACCAACTTGAGGCGCTGGCTCTCGCCGCCAGACAGGGTGTTGATCGGCTGGCCCAGCTTGAGGTAGCCCAGGCCCACTTCCTCCAGCAGCTTGAGGCTCTCGACCGCGCGCTGCGCCGGCCCGGATTCGGGGAACCGGGACAGGAAGGCGATGGCTTCCTCGACGGTGGATTCGAGCAGGTCGGCGATGGAGAGGGGGCGGGGAGCGTGAAGAGCGTGGGGAGCGTGGAGCGTGGAGCGTGGAGCGCGGTCCGTAGTCCGTGGTCCGTGGTCGGTGGTCTGTAGTCCGTGGACTACAGACTTCGGCCCCACCTTCACTTCGAGGATGTGGGGGCGGTAGCGGCGGCCGTTGCAATCGGGGCAGCGGATGAAGACGTCGCTCAGGAACTGCATTTCGATCTTCTCGAACCCGGCGCCGCGACACCGCTCGCACTGGCCCTGGCCTGAGTTGAAGCTGAAGGCGCTGGCATTGAGCCCGCGCTGCTTTGCCAACTCGGATTGGGCGAAGAAGGTCCGGATATCCTCGAACGCCCCGATATACACCGCGGGATTCGACCGTGGGGTCTTGCCGAGAATGGATTGGTCCACCAGCGCCACCCGGCCAAGGTGTTCTGTGCCGTGCAGGAGTGACGAGTGACGGGGGACGAGTGACCCGTCCGGGTCGCTGTCGTCGTCGCTTTGCTCTGGTGCGACGCGGTCTGACGCTTTGACCTGGGGGGATTCGGATTTGAGGCTGCCCATCAATGCCGGCAGCAGGACTTCGCGGATGAGCGTGGTCTTGCCGGATCCGCTGACGCCTGTCACGCACACGAACCGTCCCAGCGGTATTTCGACGCTGAGATCTTTGAGGTTGTTCCGCGTTGCATGGGAAAGCCGCAAAGCAGGATAGGTGTCCCGCCTGTCCTGCATGGGTAGATCCTTGCGCGGGCTTTGGTCTCGGTCCGGCCGCCCGGGCTGCGCGCCAGGAGCGCCGGCATTCTTGGCGGCAGCTTTCGAGGTTCCCGGCCCAGCCGGCAGGAATGCCGGCGCTCCCAGGCATCTTCGGGGGGGCAACTCGATTCGCTTGCGGCCGCTGAGATATTGGCCGGTCAGGGATTTGGCCGACTTGAGAAGCTGCGCGTAGCTGCCTTGAAACACGACCTCTCCGCCCGTGGCCCCGTGCCCTGGACCGAGATCAATAATCTGGTCTGCCGCGCGGATCACGCTGGCCTCGTGCTCGACCACCACGACGGTATTGCCTGCGGTGCGCAGTTGTTCGAGCAGGCGCACCAACCTTTCGGTGTCGCGCGGGTGCAGGCCCACGCTGGGCTCATCCAGGACGAACAACGTATTCACCAGTCGCGTGCCCAGGCAGGTAGTTAGACTGACCCGCTCGGTCTCGCCGCCAGAGAGGGTGCGCGTGGGCCGGTCCAAAGTCAGGTACCCCAAGCCCACCTCGTTCAGGTAACCGAGCCGCGCGCGTACCTCGTTCAGCACCAGGTTGATGGGATCATTGCGCCGCAGCCGGCGTCGCTCGGCGAGCGCCTCGACCATGGGCACCGCGTCGCGGATGGGCAGTTGGTAAAAGTCAGCCAGCGTCAGCGAGCCATTCCCGCAGGCTTCAGCCGAGGTGGCCGCGCTTCCCGCCTCGGATTTCGGATTTCGGCCTTCCTTCGGGCTTCGGGTTTCGGCCTTCGGATTTCCCACGTCGCACCGGTACAGCAAGGTCTCCGGCTGAAAGCGCTTTCCGTGGCAGTCCGGGCACGGCGAATAAGCCCGGTAACGCGAGAGCAGGACGCGCACGTGCATCTTGTAGGCCTTGGATTCGAGCCAGCGGAAGTAGCCTTTCACGCCATACCAGGCGCGCGGCCACTCGTGCGCCTTGTCCTTGCCGTAATCCGGTGCCCCATTGATGACGAGGTCCTGCCACTTCCGGGGCAACTGGTTGAAGGGGACATCGGTGGGCACGCCGGACTTCCGGCACGTGCGCAGCAGATCTTCCTGGCACTCCATGCCCATGCCGGTCTGCCAGGGTCTCACTACGCCCTGGGCCAGCGTGCGCGAGCGGTCGGGGACCGCCAGGTCGTAATCAATGCTGATGATGCGGCCAAACCCGCGGCAGGCCGGGCAGGCGCCGACCGGGTGGTTAAAGCTGAACAGGGCAGGGGTGGGGTCGCGGTATTCGATATCGCAGTGCGCGCAATGCAGCCGGTTCGAGAACCGGTGCGGGGAGCGGGGAGCGGGGAGCGGGGAGGGGAGTTCGTGGATGGCAAGCCGGCCTTTGCCGAAGTGGTAGGCCTGTTCGCAGGCTTCGACGAAGCGGGCGCGGTTGGCGTCGGCAAGGGGCAGGCGGTCCTGGATTACCGTCAGGGAGGTGATGCGTGATACGGGATGCGTGATGCGTGATGGGGCATCCTCGAGCCGGAGGACTGCCCCGTCAAAGAGCAGGCGCTGGTAACCTTGCTTGGCGACCAATGCGAGAGATTCATCCAGGGAGAGCTTTTCCGACAGCGGCAGGTCGAACGTGATCAGCACTTCCGACTTCGGACTTCGAACTTCGGATTTCCCGCCGGCGCGGGCGTCTGCGCTTTGGATGATCTCCCAAATGCTGGCGGGCGGGTCTTTGCGAACAGGCTGGTCGCACTGGCGGCAGTGCAGTTGCGCCAGGTGCGGCCAGAGCATTTTCAGGTAATCGCAAATCTCGGTCATCGTGCCGACGGTCGAGCGGGTCGTGCGGACCGCGTTGCGCTGCTCGATGGCGATGGCGGGCGGGATGCCTTCGATGCTGTCCACCTGCGGCTTGTCCATGCGGTCGAAGAATTGCCGCGCGTAGGGGGAGAAGGTCTCTATGTAACGCCGCTGGCCCTCGGCAAAGAGCGTGTCGAAGGCGAGCGAGCTCTTGCCCGACCCGCTCAAGCCGGTGATGACCACAAACCGGTTGAGCGGCAGGTCGAGATCAAAGTTCTTCAGGTTGTTATGGCGGACGCCCCGAAGATGGATGGCCGGCCGCACAGAAGATTTCCACATTTCAGGAGCAAAATAGGTTTGCCTAAGCGAGCTTGCAAGCCGGAGCCCGCAGTTTTGTCGAATGCCAGCTCAGCTGTTGCACTTTGTCTTGCCAGTCGTCGGCATTACAGGCTACCTATCGCGTGTCACGCATTACGTATCACGCACCATCAAGACCTATGGCGAGCGAAGCCCCATCGGACACCGGAAACCGGTTCCAGCCGCATGTTCCACCAGCCTCGGCCATGCGCGAATGCACGCCGCGTGCCATTATTCTCGGCACCGTGCTGGGCGTGGTCTTCGGAGCTTCTTCCCTTTATCTCGTCCTCAAGGTCGGCCTTACGGTCAGCGCGTCCATCCCGGTGGCGGTGATTTCCCTGGCCCTCTTCCGGCTCTGGTCCAAGGCCGGCGGGCGCGATGCGACCATCCTGGAGAACAACATTGTCCAGACTGCCGGCTCGGCGGGTGAGTCCATTGCGTTCGGCCTCGGCGTCACCATGCCGGCGATCATGATCCTCGGGTTCGACCTGGAGATCGGCCGGGTCATGCTGGTGGGATTGCTGGGGGGCCTCCTGGGCATCCTCATGATGATCCCGCTGCGGCGGGCGCTCATTGTCGCGCAGCATGGCCAGCTCAAGTATCCCGAGGGCACCGCTTGCGCCCAGGTGCTCAAGGCCGGTGCGGTGGGGCAGCCGGGGGCCGCCGAAACGTCCGAACCGGCCGGGTCGTTCGCCAGCACCGGCATCAAGGCCTCGACCATCTTTACCGGGTTCGGGCTTGGGCTGGTTTATAAGACGCTGATGTCGGCCCTGAAGCTCTGGAAGGACGTGCCGGAGAGAATCTTCGGCGCACCACTTAAGGGCGGCTCCATCTCCGCGGAGATTTCCCCCGAGCTTCTGGGGGTGGGCTACATTATTGGCCCGAGGATCTCCTCCATCATGATGGCCGGCGGCTTGCTGAGCTGCCTGGTGCTGACGCCGCTCATCAAGTTCTTCGGCGATGGCTTGAACGTCGTGCTGCCGCCGGGCACCAAGCTCATTGCCGACATGACCCCCGGCCAGATCCGCACCGCCTACATCCTCTACATCGGCGCGGGCGCGGTTGCCGCCGGCGGCATCATCAGCCTCTTGCGCTCTCTGCCCATCATTCTCCACGGCATTCGCTCCGGGTTGTCCGACTTCACAGCCGCCGCTGCTGTTCATGGCACGATCCTCCGCACCGATCGCGATTTATCCATGAAGCTCGTGGCGGGGGGTATTGTGGCGCTGATAGTGGCCATCCTCGCCGCACCCTCGCTGCACATGAACATCCTGGGGGCCGTGATGATCGTGGTGTTCGGCTTCCTGTTCGTCACGGTGTCATCGCGGCTCACGGGGGAAATCGGCTCATCCTCCAATCCCATCTCCGGCATGACGGTCGCCACGCTGCTGCTCACCTGCCTGGTGTTCCTGGTCGTCGGCTGGACGGGCGGGACCTACTATGTGACCGCGCTTTCAGTAGGCGGCATCGTCTGTGTTGCCGCCTCCAACGCCGGCGCCACGTCCCAGGACTTGAAGACCGGCTTCCTGCTGGGCGCCACGCCCAGGCTCCAGCAGATCGCGATTCTCATCGGTGCCGCAGTGAGCGCGCTTGTGCTCGGGCCGATTCTGCTGGGGTTGAACCAGACCGCCACGGTCTATGTGCCGGCCGCGCAAGTCGCGCCCGGCTTGCATGTCCCGGCCGATGCGCGGCTGGGCGGGCCTGAAACGCTGCACGGTTCCCAGGCCCGGGCGGATACCAAAGCCTACCGCGTCTGGCAGAAGACCGATACCGCCGGCGGTCCTGCGGGCAAATACCTCGTGGACGTTTCCGGCGCGGTGGTGTGGCTGGTGGACCCGGGCATCAACGGCGCTTTCAAGACGCGGCCCGACGGCACCGAGGTGCGGAAGTTCGACGCCCCCAAGGCCACCCTCATGAGCTACATCATCAAGGGCATGCTCGACCGCAAGCTGCCCTGGGGCTTGGTATTGTTCGGCGTCATGATTGCCGTCGTGTTGGAGCTGTGCGGGGTGTCCTCGCTCGCCTTCGCCGTGGGCGCCTACCTGCCGATCGCTTCCTCGGCGCCCATCTTCGTCGGCGGGTTGGTGCGCTGGCTGGTGGATCAGCGCATGAGACACTCCCTGCGCGAGCACAAGCTGGACGAGGCCACCCTCGCCGCCGAAAGCGACAAGAGCCCCGGCGTGCTGCTCGCGAGCGGCTACATTGCCGGGGGAGCCATTGCGGGCATCCTCATCGCGTTCGTGGCGGGCGTGCTGGGCGATCTTGACGCGCGCATCACCAGTTGGGCTGAGGCCTCCAACCCGTTCTTTGCCGGGCCGAACGCAGACTGGCTGGCGCTGATCCCGTTCGTGGCGCTGACCGGCTTCCTCTACCTGACCGGCAGACAAGCGCCGCAGACGCCAATCAGGGCTCGCGAGGACGCTCGCGCTCCCTGAATTGACGCCCGCCAAAGGGGGCGGTAGCTTATGGCGAATGACTGAGTTAACCGCTGTTATCCCGCCCGGTGTGGACCGTTTCCCGGTCCGCACACCGGTGCCGCGTGCGCAACTGGATGCGCTGTCGCGCGAGATCCTTGTGCTGAAGAAGCAGCTCAACGCGGTTATTCTGGCCCACAACTACCAGGTGCCCGAAATCCAGGACATCGCCGACTACGTAGGAGACTCGCTCGGGCTTTCCCAACAGGCCGGCCAGACCAAGGCCGACGTGATCGTGTTCTGCGGCGTCCATTTCATGGCGGAGACGGCCAAGATATTGAGCCCCGGCAAGATCGTCGTGCTGCCGGACAAGGAAGCCGGGTGCTCGCTGGAGGAGGCCTGCCCGGCGGACAAGTTGGCCGAGTTCCAGAAGACCAATCCCAACTTCTACACCGTCACCTACATCAACTGCAGCGCGGCGGTAAAGGCGCTCAGCGACGTGATTTGCACCAGCGGCAACGCGGTGAAGATCGTCAACGCCACCCCCAAGGACAAAGACCTGCTGTTCGTGCCCGACGAAAACCTGGGCGAGTGGGTGATCGAGCAAACCGGTCGCCCGATGACGCTGTGGCGGGGCAACTGTTACGCGCATGTGGAGTTCCGCCGCGAGAGCGTCCTGCGCGCCAGGGAGGCATACCCGGAGGCGAAGGTCGTGGTGCATCCCGAGAGCCTGCACGAGGTGCGAGAATTGGCCGATTCGGTGTGCTCGACCGAAAAGATGATTACCTACTGCCAGACTTCCCCAGCGAAGCAATTCATCGTCGTGACAGAATCCGGCATCATCCACCGGCTCCAGAAGGAGTGCCCGGGCAAGGAATTCGTCTGCGCGCCCGCCTTCGACGTGATGCGAGTCCCGACCGATCCGTGCCGCTGCAGCGAGTGCAAATACATGAAGCTGAACACGCTCGAGAAGGTGCGCGACTGCATGAAGAACCTCTCGCCGCGTATTGAGCTGCCCGAGGAGATTATCCGCCGCGCGCAGTTGCCGATCCAGCGGATGCTGGAAATCTCGGCTCGCTCAGTATAGAACCTTGTCCGCTTTCTGCTCCCACTCCGTAAAGGCCACCAGGGCTTCCTTCCGCAGGAGTTGCTTCAGCTTGCGCTTGCGCTTGCCTATCGGCAGCGCGACCTCGCGGTAGATGAAGTCGTCGTCGAAGTTGATCCGGGCAGCATCCTGGCGGGTATTGCCATAAAACACATTGTGTAGGCGCGCCCAGTAGATCGCCGACAGGCACATCGGGCAGGGCTCGCAACTGGTGTAGAGGTCGCAGTCGTCGAGCTGGAAGGTCTTCAGCCGCCGGCAGGCCTCGCGAATAGCAACCACCTCGGCATGGGCCGTCGGGTCGTTGGCCGAAGTGACCTGATTCCAGCCACGGCCGACGATCCTGCCGTTGCGCACCACCAGTGCGCCAAATGGCCCACCCTGGCCTCGGCGCATCTTCTGAATGGAGAGGCGAATGGCCTCGCGCATGAACTTCTCGTTCATGCAAAGAGCTCGCCGACATTCATGGAGAGCGGCACTTGTTTGCCGCCCTCAAAGAGCTTTGTCGCCTGGCCCTGGCTCCACTTGCGCAACCGATAGAGCACGGCGAACGTGTAGTCCGGCACAGCCCCGCCCTGCCCGCCGACCACCTCGCCGCCCCGGCGCACGTTGTCCATCATCCACGGGGCCAGCAGTAAATGGTAGGGGTTGCGATTCACTTCGCCCACGTGGAAGCTGGTCGCCGCCATCATGTCGCCGAGGTCCTCGGCGCTCATCTCGACCATCAGGTTCGGGTCGGTCATCGCGCCCCAGAACTCGGTCTCGACCAGGTAACAGGTATAGCTGGCGGGCATCTGTTTCAGGGCATCCATTACCAGGTAGTGGGTGCCGATGTGCGTGCTGTTCCAGTCGCGGTCGTGGGGGAACAGCAGCACCTTTGGCTGGTGCTGTTCAATGATATCCTTGATCACCTTGACGCAGGCGGCCCAGTGTTTCTCCAGGCCGTTCGGTCCGGTGGTCAGGAGGGTAAAGCCGATGTAATCGCAGGCATTCTGCAGCTCGCGCAGACGTTCCTGCTGGCGCTCCTTCTTGCTGCCGAGCGTGACGGCGACATTGATGAGGTTGATACGCGCCTGGCGCAGCAGCCGCGCCGCAATGCCCCCGACGATGCACTCGTCGTCCGGGTGCGGCGCGAAGAAGAGCGCCTTGGGCGCGTTGGGCGGAATCTCGGGCCGCGGGGTGGGCTTGAAGGTGCCGAGTGGAAATGAGCGACCTTGCTTGAGCAGGCGCGCGTAGTCAGATGCGAGTTGATGATAGGGGGTCATATAAACAGTGTAATTGCAACCTCAATGCCTTTCAATTCTGGAATGCCTACGCCAGCGTTGGCAGGCTCGCCGCCGCAACCGCCTGGCCGTGGCGCTTGTCTTTCTCGTCGGGGATATGGAAGGCGATCCTGTTGGTCAGTTCGGGGAACTCCGCCTTGAGCACATCCTTCGCCCCGGCGATGATGACATCGCCGCCCGGTCCGGAGGTGACCCGGCCCAGGATCAGCACATTCTCCAGGTCGTAGAAGTCAGTAAAGTGGGGGATAGCGTAGCCCAGGTAGGTGCCGATCGTCTCGTAGATCTTCCGGGCGCGGTAATCGCCCTGGTCCATCAGCTTCTGCACCTGCTTGAGCTTCTCCGGCAGCCCGAGCCCGGCCTCCACCTCGATACCTGCGGGCGCGAGCAGACGCCCGACGCACTGCTGGGAGAAATACTGCACGTCGCAGCCGTAATCGCCGGACCATTCATCGGTCGCCGCGCCGGGGTTGAGATCAACCGGCACGAAGGCCAGTTCGTTGATCCAGGAAGTGATGTTGCCCTCGGCGTTCACGTAGCCACCGGCGGTGCTCGTGCCCAGCGAAATGCCCAGGATGCGGTTCTTGCCCAACGACATCGAGCCGGCCAGGGCGGTGACCTCGCCATCGTTCACCACCTCCAGCGGGATGTTGTTCCACGCCTTCCGGACTTCGAGGAACAGATCCCGGACGCGCTTGTTGAACACGTCCGGCGGCACCCCGCGGAAGAGCGAGGCGACCTTGACGCGGTTGTTCACATACACCCCCGCCGCGCTGCCGCCAATCGCATCCACCCGCGGCAAATGAGCCGCCGCCTTCTTCAGCGAATCCATGATGCCGTCGTAGTGGTACTGGGGGTCGGGCTGGAAATAGGGATCCCACACGGTTTCCTCGCTAAACACCACCTTGCCGTCAATGACTGCCGCCACCTTGCGGTCGCTGCCGCCGAGGTCGAAGCCGATGCGGCAGCCGTCCAGGTGCCGGCCCAGCGACGCGGCGCTGCGGTGTTCTGCGGGCAGGGCTTTGTCGTGGACCACCTCGATGGGGTGATCGAACATCCGCTCGCCCACGATATTCGAGTCAAACTTGCCGGTGGGCACCTCGCGGTAATACGCCGCTAGCTTCGCTGCCAGCGGCGCCGGCCCGTCAAAGTGAATGCGGAACCCGCCCCGCGACCAGAGCAGGAACTTCACGATGCGCTCCAGGTAAGTAAAATTGCCGGCCGCCTGCGGGTGGCTGTCCGGCAGAATAGGCGTGGTGAAGTGGGAGACGGTGCCGTCAGTCTGTTCCAGCGCCAGGCGGACGGTCACGCTGCCGGCCGTGGACCGCGCCAGTGCCCGAAAGGCGCGATTAGCCAGGACCGCGGGCCGGAACGCAGGGTCCAATACCGGCGTGACTCGCGGCGCGATTAAAGGGAGTCCGTTATTAGCATTCATTTCGCGGGGATTGTTGTAATTCAGACGCACCGGCAACTCAAGCGTCCAATTCAGCGTTAGTCTTGCCGCCCCTGTGATCGCTCGCGCCCCGTCTTGCCAACCTCCCCGGCCAACTGCATTACGTTGGCATCGTCAAAGGTCCGGTGCCGCCCCTCCCGACTGCTCGATTGCAGGCCGGAGAAAGAACGTGCAGGCGTTCGGATTGTGGGTCTGCTCGCAGCCGACCTGCTGGCGCAGGAACGCCCCGATGTGCAGCACCTGCGCGGTGAAGCCGCCGGCGGCGAACAGCTCCTTCATGCGCCCCATGCTGAGGCAATTCCAATGATACTCATCCACCGGCTGCACCCGATGCTCCGGGATCTCGTCCATGTTGAAGAAGCCGATGCATAGGCCCCTGCGCGTAACCCGGCACACCTCCCTGACGGCGGCTTCCATTCCAGCCAGGGAAAGATGCTCGAACAGGTCGTGCGCGAAGCAGAGGTCGAAGGCCTTGTCCGGGGCGGCTATTTCAAACACGTTGCCCACCTCGAAGCGCGCGTCCGGGAAGAGCGCCCGGGCATTCCCGATATTCCCGGCGCAGAGATCGAACCCCGTGTAGCTCACCCGCCGTGCCAGGCCGTAGGAATGCAGAAAACGGTAATCATTGGCTGAGCCGCACGCCGGCTCCAGGACGGTCAGCGGCCGGGGGTCGAGGGTATCCGCCGACAGCGCCTGGTTCCAGAGTAGGCGGAAGCACTCCAAACTCGGCTCGTGGGCCACGGCCCGGCCATCAGCGAACCGTGTTCCAGTGAGAAAGCTCTCGATGTAATTGGGCATCATCAAACCGTCCGCGGCAGCCGGCAGCGCCTGGAAGGTCCGCCCGATAAAATGTGGAATCTCGATACCTTCGGCATTATCAGCGCCTTGTCTGAGCGCGTGAAGCACTAGTTCAAGCTCCTCCGCATCGTGCAGCCGCCCGCTCAGTCCCATGAGCCAGTTCATCGCCGCGGCAAAGCGGTATTCCTGGTCCATCAGCGTGTTGAAACGCCCCGGTGCGAGGACGCGCGCGAGGAAGTGGCGGGTCAGGACGCTCTGCAAATTGATGCGGGGATCCTCGACCCCGGCGACCAGGTAATCACCGAGCACCCTGGCATCATGCCGCAGCCACGACCGGGCGAGCCGGTCGGATTCCTCTTTAAGACCTAACTCCATTCATTGACCGGTCTTCCCCCCGCGCAGGTGTTTGTCGAACCAGTCGGCGAAGATCTCCATGTCCTGGCCTATGTTCGGCCAGCCGTGCAGTTTGCCTTCCTTGACAATCAGCTTCGCGGGGGAGCCAACCTCCTCGCAGCGCTTCACAAAAGTCCGGGACTGCTGGATCGGCACCAGCTTGTCCGCGTCGCCGTGGATGATCAGGATGGGCGGCATGTTCGAGCGGACGAAGTAGATCGGGGAGATTTCCCGGCCCAGCTTCTGGCGGCCTTCAGCCGTATCGGCCGCCGGCCCGAACGCCGGCTTGAAGTCTCGCAAGACTCCAACCCCCACCGCGTCCTCGCCCGGTTGGCCATAGTTCAGAAAGTCCGTCGGGGGGAAGAAGCAGGCCACGCATTGAATCCCGCTGCTCTCGCGCTCGACGGGGTCCTTCGCCTTCGAGTTCCCCTCGTCGCCCTGCGTGGCCATCGTCAGCGAAAGGTGCCCGCCCGCGCTGCCACCCGTCAGGCCCAGGCGGTTCGGATCCACGCCATATTTCGCCGCGTTGTGCCGGATGAAGCGCACGGCCCGGTGGATGTCGGGCTCGATCTCGGTGACGATATACCTCGGCTGCGACCCGTGGACGACGGCGAACACGGTGTAGCCCCTCGCCAGGAAAGGCTGGTACTTGCCCGGGCTGATCGCCTCGTGCGCTGAAAACCATCCGCCACTGACCAGCGAGATAATGGCAAGCCCGTTGGGTTTGGAAGGTTGAAAGATGTCCAGCGTGAGCGCCGTGCCGAACTTCCGCCCGTAGATGACATCCTCGGTTCGCTTGAGATTGGGATCGGTTTGAGCCCAGGCACCGGACAGGGCCACAGCGCACACCCAGGCGGAAAGCACGTTTCTTGAATTACGTAGCATGATGGATTGTAACGCTCGTCTGGGCTGGCAGCAAGGCGCGCTTGCCGCCTCCCAAGCCTTGCTGCTACCCTCGCGCCCGGTTCAATAACTTAACCCCAAAGCCGCATGAGCACTTGTCTGAATCCGAAACGGGCCGTGGCCGAACTCAAGGAACTCCGCGGCTTCACCGCCGACGATAACGGTGCGCAGCGGGTCGCCTTTACCCCGAAGTGGGTCGCAACGCGCGCCTGGCTCCGGAAGAAGCTCGAGGCGCTCCCCGCTGAAGTCCACACCGATGCCGCCGGCAACCTCTGGACCACTCTGCGCGGCGAGTCGGATCGTGCCCTCCTGATCGGCGGCCACATGGACTCGGTGCCCAACGGCGGCTGGCTGGACGGCTGCCTGAATGTGCTGGCGGGCGTGGAGATTCTCCGGCGCATCAGCGCGCAATACAACGGCAAGCCGCCCGTCACCGTCCGCCTCGTGGATTGGGCGGACGAGGAGGGCGCACGCTTCGGAAAGAGCCTGTTCGGCTCGTCCGCCTGCTCCGGGAACCTCAACATGGACGAGGCTCGAGGGCTCAAGGACAAGGACGGCATCCGGCTGCCGGACGCGCTGAAGGAGGTCGGCATTGATTTTGAGCGCGTTAAGGACAGCGGCAAGGAGCTGCGCGATGCAGCCGCCTATCTTGAGCTCCATATCGAACAGGGGCCGGTGCTGCTCGACCTGGATCTGCCGCTGGGCGCGGTCCTTGGCACCTTCGGCGTCGAACGCCATGCCATCACCTTCCACGGCCAGGCGGCGCATTCCGGCAGCACGCCGATGAACCGGCGCAAAGACGCCTTCCTGGCGGCTGCGAAGATGAGCCCGGAGATCTACCGCATCGCCGAGCGGAGCAACGGCGGGGTTTGCACCATCGGCTCCTGCACCACCCAGCCCGGCATCGTCACCAGCGTGGTGGCCGACTGCCGCATCACGCTCGACCAGCGCCACCTCGATGCCCCCGCGCTCGCGCGAATGCTGCACGAGGCCCGGGACGCCAGCGAACGCTTCGCCCGCGAAGGCCAGGTCCGCGTCTCCTGGGAACGGCTCTGGCAGATCGAGCCGGTCCTCTTTCAGCCGGACCTGGTCCAGCTCTGCGCCGACGCTATCGCGGACACTTGCGGCAAGCCCCACCGGATGCCCTCGGGCCCGCTGCATGACGCCGCCGAGGTCGCGCGCGCCGGCGTGCCCACGGTGATGATGTTCGTGCAAAGCCTCCACGGCATCAGCCATAACAAGATCGAGGACACCTCGGAGGAGCATCTGGAGCTTTGCGTCACTGCCTTCGACAAGCTGGCGGACATG
>JAPLUA010000024.1 GCA_026397855.1 Verrucomicrobiota bacterium
GCCCTGCTGATGTTTGCGGCGATCCCGGTGGCCGGCACCCAGGGGCTGGCATCATGGCTGATCGTGCTGGTGGCGACCTTGATTGGCCTCAATTACGGGGCCAACCTGGCGCTGTTTCCCGCCTACGCAAAGGATCTGTGGGGGCTGAGGAGTTTCGGGATGAACTACGGGATCCTCTTCACCGCGTGGGGCGCGGGCGGGCTTGTTCTGAGCCGATTACAGCAGATGTTGACGGCGCAAAATGGCGGCAGCTTCACCTCCTCGTTTGCCGTTGCAGGCGTTTTGTTGTTAGCGGGCGCCGCTTTGACCCTTGGGATCACACCCCCCACCCGCAATAGGAGCGCCGGCATGCTGTCGGCTTAGGGCTCCTGATCCCGCGCCTTAAGCCGGCAGAATGCCGGCGCTCCGGGCCCGGGTGGATTTCGTGTTCGACGTTCCGGAGCTTCTTGACTACGGGGCGGGTATTTGGCTATGGGATTGGGGCTATGAGCAATACCGAAACGCATCATTTTCAGGCGGAGATCCAGCAACTGCTGGATATCGTCATTCACTCGCTTTACACGGACAAGGAAATCTTTGTGCGGGAGCTGATCTCCAACGCGGCGGACGCGTGCGAGAGGTTGCGCTTCAAGCAGTCGTCCGGGAACGCCATCCAGCAATCGGAGCTGGCCCCGACCATCAGCGTGGCCACGGACGAAAAGGCGGGCACCATTACCTTCACGGACACGGGCCTGGGCATGACGCACGGCGAGCTGGTGGAGAATCTCGGCACCATTGCGCATTCCGGCACGAAGGCGTTCCTGAAGCAGTTGGCGGAGAACAAGAAGCCGGACATTAACCTGATCGGCCAGTTCGGGGTGGGCTTCTACTCGGCGTTCATGGTGGCCAGGAAAGTGACCGTCTTGAGCCGCTCGTTTGCGCCGGACGAGCAGGGCTGGCAATGGACCAGCGAGGGCATGGGCGGCTACGAGCTTGCCCCGGCGGCGGATCTGCCGCGCGGCACACGGATCACGCTTGAGCTGAAGGACGAGGCGAAGGAGTTTGCGCAGCAGGACACCATCGAGCGGATCATCCACCGCTATTCGAGCTTCGTGCCGTTCCCGATCGAGCTGAACAGCAAGCGGCTGAACACCGTCCAGGCCATCTGGGCGAGGAAGAAGAGCGAGATCAAGGAGGAGGAATACAACGAGTTCTACACGTTCATCGGCCACGACCACGAGAAGCCGCTGTTCCGGCTCCACTTTTCGGCCGATGCCCCCCTGGCCATCCAGTCGCTGCTGTTCGTGCCGCAGCGCAACTTTGAAACGCTCGGCATGGGCCGGATGGACCTGGGGGTGAACCTGTATTGCCGGAAGGTGCTGATCCAGGCCAAGGCGGACGGGTTGTTCCCGGGGTGGCTGCGGTTTCTCAAGGGGGTGGTGGACAGCGAGGATATCCCGCTGAACATCTCGCGCGAGACGATGCAGGACACCTCCCTGATGGAGAAGCTGAACAAGGTGCTGACGGGTCGATTCCTGAAGTTCCTGGACGAGCAATCCGAGAAGGAGGCCGAGGCTTACGAGAAGTTCTACACCGAATACCAGCGCTTCCTCAAAGAGGGCGTCGTCACCGATTTCCCGCACAGGGAGGCTCTCGGCAAACTGCTGCGCTATGAATCATCCACCCTCGACAAGGGCAAGCTCACCTCGCTGGCGGATTATGTGAAGCGGATGCCGGCCGACCAGAAGGAGGTTTATTGCCTCCTCGCGGCGAACCGGGGGGCGGCGGAAGCCAGCCCGTATTTCGAGGTATTCAAGGAGCGCAAGTGGGAGGTGCTGTTCCTCTACGATGCCTGGGATGAATTCGTCATGGAGCACCTCCACACCTTTGACGGCAAGCCGCTGAAGCTCGCCGAAAAGGCGGACCTGAACCTGGGCGGCAAGCCGGACGGGGCGCTGTCCGACGAGGCGGCCGCCAACCTGGCCAAGTGGCTGAAGGAAACGCTCGGTGACAAGGTGGGAGAAGTGCGCGTCTCGCGGCGATTGGTCGAGAGCCCCGCCATCGTGGTGGATGCCGACAAGTATATGACTGCCAGCATGCGGCGCATCATGAAGGCGATGAAGCAGGATGCAGGGCCGGACGCTGCAGCGAAGCACGACCTGGAAATCAACCCGGCGCATCCGCTGGTGACGCGCCTGGAGGCGATCCGGCAGAAGCACGGCGACCTGGCCGTGAGCGTCGCAGAGCAGATCCTGGACAATGCCCGCGTCGCCGCCGGGCTGCTGGAGGATCCGCGCGCCATGCTGAGCCGGTTGAATCAACTGCTCGAACGGGTGCTCGACAAGGAATCGTGACCCGTTTACCGCTGCTGGTTCTCATCGGGGGATTGCTGGGCTGCCTGCCTGGGAAGGTTGGCGCCGGGGAGCCACTGCCCGCAGCGTCGGAAGTGACCCGGCGGATGGTCGAGCGGTCGCAGGCGGCCGCTCGCGGCGCGCAGGGGCCGCAATACACCTGCGAGAAACGCTCCACGCTGGAGCGCATGGACACAGCCGGGCATTCCCTGAGCTCGGAGGAGAAAATCTACCGGGTGACCCTGATCGCCGGCTTGCCTTTCAACCGGCTGGTCAGGATCCAGGGCCGGGAGTTGAGCACCGAGGAATTAGGAAGGGAGGAGGAGCGGGAGGAGCGGTTCCGGAAGAGATTCATCACCGCCGACGCGAAGGAGCTTGTGGCGCGCAGGCAAGGCCTGGTGACTCCCGAGCTGCTGGGCCGGTATCAGTTTGCCGTTGAGAAGCGGATGGTGCTGAGCAACCGCTCCACCCTGGTGCTGACCTTCAAGCCGAGGGAAGGGGATCTGCCGTGCGCCAGGGTGCAGGACCGGGTGCTGAACCAGATTGCCGGCAGGCTTTGGATTGATGAGGCCGACGCTGACGTGGCCAAAGTGGAGGCGAACCTGGTGGAGCCGATATCGCTGGGGTGGTTCGGATGCCTGGGCTCGCTGAGCCGGTGCGATATTTCGTTGGATCGTCAGCGGATGCCCGACGGGGTGTGGGCCAACACCCGGCAGGCATTGCTGATTCACTGCCGGAAACTGGCCACCCCCATGCGCTTTCGCGCCACCGAGGTATCCGATGGATTCCAGAAAGTGGCGCTGAAGGAGTGATAAAACGCAAGCGGCTCGGTTGCGGCTTGCGCTCGGCGGAATCACTGCTTAGATGTGTGCCGTTCGGTCGTAACTTGCCGGCGGGTGCCTCAATGGTGGGGCGCATCCCCCGGCATGTGTGTTGGATATCAGTTGAACAATCATCATGCGTCATTTCCCTGCAAAGATCCTTGCCTTCTGTTTGGTGGCCGGCGCCCTGAGTGCCGGCGCGTCCGCCCCAATCCCGCTGATGCCGGGTGTCAGCGAAGTCGAATGGGGGCAGCCCCTTGCGTTCGAGGGGGGCGGCGTGGTGGTGCTGTCGGATCAGGCCACGCCTCCGGAACGCGAGGCCGCGCGACTGCTTTGCCTCTACGTGGAAAGACGCTTCGGGCAGAAGTGGGCGACCCGCGCCGCGGGCGAAGCGTCCGCCGGCGCCGGGATGCGCGTTTACCTGGGGCAGGCCAAAACCTTCCCGGCGCTCGACCGGTTGTGCGAAGGGCAGAAGCTGGCGGTCCCAGGGCAACCCGACGGCTACGCGCTGAAGGTCTGGGCCGATGGCGGCACCGTGACCGCCGTTGTTGCCGGGATGAACGGCCGCGGTGTGATCTACGGTCAGGACACCCTCTTTCAACTGCTCGCGCAGCGGGACAGCAAGCTGACGATACAGGCGGCCACGATCCGCGACTGGCCCACCATCCCCCTAAGGGGCCGGCCGCACCCGCACTACCAGTATTTCCTCAAGACGGAGAACTTCGATTGCCTGATGTCCTCGCGCATCAACTTCATTGACCTGCGGGACGGCATCTACGCTTTCGAGCCGGGCGCGAAGCTGAACAAGAAGGATCTAGGCAAGATCATCCGCGACGCCCGCGACCGGGGTCTTCGGGTTTATGCGGCGGTGAATACCGGCGTGCCCAAGGCAGAGCAGGAGTCGGTGATCGCCACTTTCAAGGAGTTCGTTGAACTTGGCGCGGATGGGCTCTGGCTGTCCTTCGACGACAAGGGGTCCGGGGAGGATCCTAAAGGGATGACTGCCCGTGTCCTGGCACTCGGACGGGAGCATGGCATCACCGGCGACGCCATCGCTATCACGCCGCCCAAGGGCGCCTACCAGGTCATCAATTACAAGTTCAACCGGGATGTCGCGAGCGTGCCCGGCATGGAGCAAGCCGTCTGGTACTGGACCAGCGTCCCCTGCGCCGAGGACGCCGCCGCCGGCGAGGCGATCGGGCTGAAGGTGCGCCCATCCTGGTGGCACAACTGGCCCCGGCTGCATTATTCGTCACTCTCCTCCGGGGCCGGCGCCTACGTGCCTGTCCTGGACATGGCCGATGGATGGAACCACCCGAGCGACCGCGAGCTGAAGGAGATGGGGCGCTATGTGCATGCGGTTCTCCCATGGGATGGCTGGCAGGCCTTGCAACACTACCTGGTCCCGGTGATGGGCTGGTGGAGCTGGCGGCCGGAACTCTACGACCAGGATGCAATCCGGCGCCGGGTCTATGACATGGTCTTCGGTCCCGCGCAGGTCGAGACAGCCCGCGCCTTCGACGATGGCCTCCAGCACATCCACGACCGGTTCCAGTTCTGGTCCACGCAAACCGAATACGCGCCGCTCTGCCCGCCTCGCCTGAAATCGCCCGGGGACCGGGCGCAAACCCTGGCAGCTCTGAAGGCCCTGGAACCAAAGCTGGCCAGCCTGCAGAAAGCGGCCCCGTCAGCCTCGCTGCTGGAGCCGGCTTTGCTCGAGCAGGATTACCTGGAGCCGATGAAACGGGAGATTGAAACCGGGCTTGCCGCAGCGCAGGCGCAGTATCCCGAGTATTGGTGGAACCAGCATCAGTCCAACGTGCTCAATGCCATCTATGACGGCGACCCGGCAAAGGCCGATCAGATCATTGCTGCCGCCCGCGAGCGCGTCCTGGGCGACGTTTCGCAGGTTGAGGCGCAGTTTGCCAAAGTGGGCAAGGAGGGCAAATACGCCGCCTGGTGGCGCAAGCGGGCTAACGCCTCGGCGGCCGACTGGAAGGAGCTCCTTACCAAGCGCCAGGCCGAGCTACAGACGCGGATCGCCGATTACAGCAAGACGATCATGCCGGCCGGGCAGATGCTGAGAGGCCTCGCGGACCCGCCGGTGCAGGTTGGCACCGGCGCTTGGGAAGGGCACAACCAGGTCCTGGCCACGGTCCTGCCCGAGCCGCGGGAGAACTTCTGGGGCGATTGGATCGGCGGCAGGTATGAAGAGGGCCAGACCCGCGCCGCCGTGTTCGCCCTGGCGAAGCACGAGCGTGTGAACGCCAATACGTTCACCGAGTTGCCGGTCAATGTTCCCATCTCCGGCCGCCGCGATCGGCTGGCGCTTCTCACCTATCTGGCGGACGCGAACAAGGAGAGCTTCGGCCTCGGCTATTCGAAGTGGCGATGGTCCGGCTACCGCTCCATCCGCCTGCTCTGGAACGACCGGGAGCTGTGGAAGGCGGACCTGGGCATTCCCCGGACCGGCGGCGAGTGGTTTGTCGTGCCGCTGCCGGAGCTGCCGGCCGACATGAAAACCCTTCCCCTGCGGCTCCGGATTGAGGACTACCGTCCGGCGAAGAACAACCTGGAGATCGTTTACGTGGGGCCCATCCGGCTCCTGGAACTCGACCGGCAGTAGCTGCGGGCGCTCGGGTCCGGTTAACCTAAACTCGGCAGTTGATTTAACCGCAGAGAGCGCAAAGAGCGCAAAGAAAGGCAGTTATCGGCTCCCGCCCCGCTTCAACGGATCCCAGAAGCGGGAGTTGACGAGCCCTTGGGCGCTGCCGGCACCGGGGTCAACCGGCGGATTGATCTGCGCGTCCTTGCGGGCCTCGGCATGCCCATCAGTGAACGTGACGATGCCGATCTTGCGATGGCGTATCTGATCAACGCCTTCAAAGCCCTTGCTCGCGCTCGCCGCATCAATCATGCAGGCGTTTGGCCACCAGCAACTGGAACTCCAGTATCCGTCGGTTTTAGGCATGGCGTCGCCAATCAGGAAGTTTTCCACCGGACTGAGAACGGAAGTGCGCTTGAACCAGGCGCGCGCGCTGAAGACGATTCCACCCACGTTGACACTGCCGGCATCATAGGGCCAGAGGCAGTCGAAGTAGCTGTTGATGCCGTAGCCGACCTTGTGACAGTCGAAAGCCCAATTCCAGGTCACTCCATTTTCCAGCTGCTGACCTTTGATCGCGGGGCAGCGGAACAGGTTGGTCTGGTTGCGGGCGTAGCCGACGACGGCGTTACCCCACCAGTTGGTCAAGGCTGTGTTGACATCATTGCCCTCATTCTGATTCCGGTGCGCCGGGAAGACATCTTTGTTGTCATCCGTGTAGTATTGCACGAACAAGGAGATCTGCTTCAGGTTATTCAAGCAGGCGACGCGGTATGCCTTCTCCTTGGCTTTGGCCAACGCCGGCAGAAGAAGCGCGGCCAGGATGGCGATGATGGCGATCACCACCAGCAACTCTATCAGGGTGAACGCGCCTGCACGACCCGCCCCCATACGGCTGACTGAGCCGCCATTTGGCCTGGAATTTTCCACAGACAGTCCTACTCGTTCGGCAATCCACAGGCCGCGAGCGCATCCAGCGCCTCGCCGGTCAGGCGCTGGACCGTCCACTCGCTCATGGCCACGGCCCCCAGCGACCGATAGAAATCGAGTGACGGCGCATTCCAGTCCAGCACCGACCATTCAAATCGGCCGCAGTCGCGCGCTTTGGCCAGGCGAGCGAGATGAACCATGAGCGCCTTGCCATAGCCACGGCCGCGATACTTGGGGGAGATGTATAAGTCTTCAAGGTAGATACCCGGCTTGCCGACAAAGGTGGAGAAGCTGTGAAAGAACAGGGCGAAGCCGACGGGGTCCAAGCCTTCATAGGCCATGAGCGCCTCGGCGCTCCTTCGGCCGGAAAACAGGTTCTGACGCAGCAAGTCCTCGGTTGCAGCGACCTCATGCGAGAGCTTTTCGTATGCGGCCAGCTCACGAACGAAATGGAGAATCAGCGGCACATCGGCCTCGGTCGCTTCGCGGATGCTGAAATTGCTTCTCATAACTTTGGCCGACATGCTTGCTGGTTGGCGCGCGGAAATCAAGCGGCTGCGGGGTTGTAAGATTTCGAGAATCGCCCCCCCCCCGGGGGGGGGCCAGCTTTTTCCTAGCCCTGTTGGGCTCGCCGTGGTTTCCTGCCAGCCGCATTGAAGACCCGACCGTTATTCCAGACCGGACTGCCGTTTCTCCTGCTGCGCCTTACGCTGCCTGGCGCTCTTGCCATCGGGGACGAATTCTCTGAAACGCTGCCCAACGGGATGCGCCCGCCCGCCGTGAGCGGCTTAAGCGAGGGCGAATCCGCCTTTGCGGGTGCCACCCGGCAGGCCTCGGGACCGTTGTCGGGGCGAATTGTATTCACGTGCGCTGGTCACGGCTGGACCTGGGGCCGGGACAGCTGGGTCACCCAGCGCGGAGTCGGCCGGGAAATGAATGAGGATTACGGCAACCTCGACCAGATGAACTTCTTCATCCCTTACGCCTTCAACGCCGGCACCACGGTCGTCGCCTTCCGTCCGGTGGGGTATCAACCACAGGAGGTGGTGCTGGACAACACCTCGCGCGGGGTGAAGTTCTCCGGCAAATGGTATAACAGCAGTTCCCTGATGTATTTCGGCTCCCCGGGCGCGGTGCCTTACCGCTTCGCTTTGCTGGCCAGGACCGAAACCGCCACGGCGGCCTACACGCCCCGGATTCCGGCATCCGGGTTTTATCCGGTCTATACGTGGGCGCGGCACGGCGCGGATCGCACCAGCCAGCTTTACCGAATTCTGCACACGGGGGGACAAGCGCTGGTCCGCGTGCCGCACCAGATGGTGGGGAGCGGCTGGATCTATCTCGGCACGTATTACTTCGAGGCGGGTTCGCACCGGAAGACCGGCTCGGTCATTATCAGCAACCTGCAGCCCTCGCCGGGTTTCGGCGCGGTGGCCATCGCCGATGCGATTCGCTTCGGCAATGGCATGGGGGACATCATCCCCGTGCCGGGCGGGCCGGTCTCGACCTACCCCCGCGAGGAGGAGGCATCCCGCTATTGGATTCTCAAGAGCCTTGGCCAGGGGCAGACCAATGTGCTCTCATCCTCCTCCAGCGACCAGCAGAGCAGCAATGTCAGCGCGCCGCCGCGCATGGCACGCGCCATGAACCGGGCCGGCGCCGGCAATATGTTCAAACGGATCTACTTTGGCATCCATTCCAACGCCGGCGGCGGGCGGGGCGTCATCGGTCTCTGGAACAATCCCAGGCTGTTTCCGGATACGATGACCCCGAACCAGGAGCGCCTGGCCCACCTGGTCGGCGCGGAGGTGAATAACACCTTGTCCGCAATGACTGTGCCGCCGCTCGAGGTGCCCTGGTTCAAACGCGGCACCGTGACCTACGCCCGGAATGATTACGCCTTCGGCGAAATCAACAACAAGGTGATTGGCGATGAGTTCGATGCCACAATCCTCGAAGTCGCTTTCCATGACAGCCAGGAGGACGCGAAGCTGCTGCGTGATCCGATGGTGCGGGGCAAGGTCGGGCGTTGCAGCTACCAGGCGATCGTCCGCTACATGAACGAGTTTGACGCGGCCCCGTTGCAGTTCCTGCCCGAACCCCCGCAAAACGTGCGCGTCACCAGTTCGCCGGAATCCGTGAGTGTTGAGTGGGACCCGCCGGCCGATGCCGCGCGCAATCCCGTGGAGAGCTACGTCGTCTCCCGTTCGCAGGACGGCTACGGCTTTGGCAACCCGGTGCGGGCAACCGCAGGCCAGGCCGAATTGGTGCTGCCCAGGCTGCCACGCGGCAAAGACATCTATTTCCGGGTGACGGCTGTGAACGGAGGCGGTGAATCTTTGCCCTCAATGGTGGCGGGGTGTCTTCCGCCAAAGACGAAATCCGCCCCGATGGTTCTGTTTGTGAATGGTTTTACCCAGTTTGACCGGCGCAACAACCTGCGCCAGACGCTCCGGACCACCAACTACATCACCCCGTCCGCTGTCGGCAAAATGGACCGTGTCATTCCGCGCTATAACAACGCGTTTGATTACGTGGTGCAGCATGGCAAGGCCCTGGCCGCCAACGGCGCGGCCTTCAACTCCTGCCAGCGGGAGGCTGTCGCCAATGGAAGTATCCAGCTCGGCAAGTATGAAACGGTCATCTGGGCGGCCGGCCAGCAGACTACCAACCTGCTGACCTCTGCCGAAAGGGAAGCGTTGGCTCGCTATGTCGGCCAGGGAGGAAACCTGCTATTCAGCGGCTCGCACATTGCCGAAGCGTTAGGGGGGCCTGATGATGGCTCCAACCACGCTAGCCGGCTACTCCACGCCTTGCCAGCCGATTTGCCGGGGGACAAAGGGCGATACCTGTCGTTCGCTCCGTCCCAGGGTTCGATCTTTCAACGCAACCAACCGGGCTTGTTTGGAGACGCGAGCGACCAAGGCTATTATGTCAATGCCACCAGCCGGTTGCTCCCCGATGGCCCCGGCGCTCGCGTCGCGCTGGTCTGCGCTGATGGCCCGGGGGCGGCCGCTGTGCAGTATGACGGATCGGCCGGCGGGGGGAAGGTCGTTTGCCTGGGATTCCCCTTTGAATGCTTGTGCCCGGCGGACGATCGGGCGCGCTACCTGGCCAGCGTGCTCCGGTTTTTCGCGTCGCATCGTTAGCGGAGCGCCCCCTGTGAGCCGAGCGCACCTCAAGGATGTTCCGTTGCGGCAGGCCCCCTTTGCGGGTTGGGCCGCCAAGATCCACCGCGTCCTGTTCGCGCTGTTCCTGCTGCAATGGGTGATCGTTTGGACGCGGCTGTGGCTGCCGCGACCGATCTTCGGCGACACGCGGTGGCCTGATGCGCTGCTGCTGGTCATGGCGGCTGCGACCCTGCTCGCCTCGCTTGCCTGCCTGTTGCCCGGCCAGAATGTCATGCTGGCCGGAGTGGTGATTGCCTTTGTTTCCGGCGCAGTCGCCACTCTCGGCGCCTTGACCGCAATTCCCTTCGGGCCTCGTATTTACACTGATGCGATCGGCCGGCAACTCTTCGACCCGCTGCCATGGACGATACCGATGATATGGCTGGTCGCCCTGCTGGCCTCTCGCGGCACCGCCCGGCTTGTGCTGCGCCCGTGGCGCAACACGCCGAACTACGGCTATTGGCTGATCGGGACGGCGGCCTTGCTGGTGGTGGTGCTGGATCTTGGCCTTGAGCCCTTCGCCGTGCAGGTGAAGCATTTCTGGAGATGGATCCCAACCCGGATCAGGCTCGACTGGTACACCGCCCCGTGCGTCAACTTCCTTGCCTGGGGCGTGACCGCTTTGCTGATCCTCGCTTTTGCCACGCCGGCACTCATCAACAAGAGGCCGATGCCGCAGCCCCCGCCGGACTATCATCCGCTGATCGTCTGGCTCCTGATCAACCTGCTCTTTGCGACCGGTGCGGCGGCAAATCAACTGTGGCTGGCGTTCGCGGTGATATGCGCCGGCAGCCTGGCAGTCGCCGTTCTCGCTGTGCGTGGAGGGACGGCCTGAGGCGCGAGAGCGGTGGCTGACTCAAGACCGCGTAGCCGCCGACGTGAGTCGGCGCAAATCCAGATAGTGGCGCGGACTGACGTCCAATACCGCTAGGATTTGCTTCGGGTGAAGACCAGCAGAGCCAGGCCAAGCCTTTGTCCCGAAGGGGACATCCGACAATAGCCCAACGTTTCAACGTTGGGAACCAGCGCCCACAGTGCGAAAAGTCCCGGAGGGACGGCTGACGGATCGCACAGGGTTTCAGCCGTCCCTTCGGGACTTGTGCTCCCCCTGAACTCGCGTCCCCAACGTTGAAACGTTGGGCTATTCTCGGGCATCCCTCCGGGATGAGGAGGATCAAATCCGGGCCAGGCCTTTGTTCCGGAGGGATGAGAGGGTGTCACATCCTAGCGGCATTGAACTGACGTCCGCGGCTACTCGGGAAGGATGGGCCAGGATTCAGGCTGGCGGGAGGCTCGCTATTTTCGCGGGGGCGGCGGCTTGAGGGAATTAAGGAAGGTGGCGGTGGGGAAATTCGTCCCGGGGCAGCGGGTGTGCACGATGTTGATCTGCTGGTGGACCTTGACGGCGTCCGGGCTGAGTCGGCAGCGGGCCAGCAGGGTATCCACCAGGGCACGCAGGCTTTCGAGTTGCCGGGCGTCGGGCTTATGCAGGTCGAAGTTGCCGACGAGGCAGATGCCGAGCGCGACCCGGTCCTGCGCCTCGCTTGCCAGGTGTCCCCCGTCGAGCTGCAGGGTCCAGCGGCGGCTGATGCCAATCTCCCCGTCTCCCATGCCGCTGCCGTTGCCGATCACAAAGTGATAGGCCAGTCCGTTTTCCATGTGCCGCACCTCGCGGTGATAGTGGTCCATCGCCTTCATGGTTCCCGTGTCCACGCCGCTGTGGTGGATGACAATATACTGCCAGCGGCCGGGGCGCACGGACGCGCGGTCAATGGCGCGCTGGATCGGGCGCGGGATCCGTGGCGGGGCGGCTGCCGCGGGGGGCCGGGCTGGCTTTGCGGCGGCGGGGCGGGCGGGCTGCTTAGCCGGAATGACCAGCTTCTGGCCGATGGAGAGATAGTAATTGCGGCTGAGCCCGTTGCGCTCGGCCAGCGCAGAGGAAGAAACCCCGCAACTGCGCGCGATGCCGAAAACGGTGTCACCCCGTTTGACGGTGTAGGTTTGTTCAGCCGCCGGCAAAGCGGCGGGAAGGGCGATCAGCCCCATGGCGGACCACAAGGCTGCGACACGGCGGAAGCGCCGCACAAGGCGGGTTGGCAGCGAACTGCAAATCACTGCGGGTGAGGCTAGCACGTGGATCGGGCAGGGTGCGAGCGTTATTCCTTCAACCCGGTCCGGGGCGTTTTGTCAGCCGGAATCGCGCGACGCGCATGCCGTCCACTTCCTCGACGCGCAGCTCGCAGGTGCCGGCAGCCAGCACGTCGCCGGCTTTGGGAAAGCCGCCGAGCCGCTGGGTAATCCAGCCGCTGGCCGTGGTGACGCCCTCCTCGCGGAGCGGTTCGCCCATCAGTTCTTCCAGCTCGTGCAGGGGGAGGTTGCCCGCCCCTTCCCAGGTGTTCTCGCCGGTCATTGCCACCAATGGCTTCTCCTGGTCGAACTCATCCTGAATCTGGCCGACCACCTCCTCGAGAATGTTCTCGAGCGTCACCATTCCGAGGGCACCGCCGTATTCATCCACCACAATCGCCACGTGGAGTTTGCGCTCGAGGAAGAGCTGCAGCAGCTTCTCCAGCCGGGAGGTCTCGGGAACGTAGATGAGCTTGCGGGCGGCCGGCAGCAGGTCCAGGCCCCTGTGCGCCTTGATTCGCATCGCGTAGAGGTCCTTGATGTGAACGATGCCGCGCAGCTTTTCCAGGTCGCCGTCCTCGCACAGCGGGAAGAGCGAGTAGCGGGTTTTTTCCGTCACGTCCAGGCACTGGGCGATGCTGGCTTCGGTGTCCAGGGCGACGATCTCCTGGCGGGGCCGCATGACATCGCGGGCGACGCGCCGGCGCAAGTCCATGGCGTTCAGGACAATATCCCGGCCCAGGGGCGTGCTGCCCGCCTGTTTCTGCGAGGTGACAAGGAGGAGCCGCAGCTCCTCCTCGGAGTGCGCGTGGCCGGCCTCGCCCGCCAGGCCGAGGCCGGCCTGGCGCAGCATCCACTGCGACGACCAGTTGAGCGCCACCACAAAGACGTAGGAGGCGCGGTAGAACCAGAGCATGGGATAGGCAACCCAGAGTGCCGTCGCCAGCGGCTTCTGGATTGCCAGCCATTTGGGGGCCTGTTCCCCGGCGCTAATGTGCAGGAATGTGATCGCCGAGAAGCCGACGACGAACGCCATCCATTTGTGCAGCTCCGGCGAATGAATGTGAAGCAGGGTGAAAACCGGCCCGAGGAGGGCTGCGAAAACAGGCTCGCCGATCCATCCCAGGCCAAGGCTGGTGAGCGTGATGCCGAGCTGCGCGGCGCTCAGGAAGGAGTCGAGCCTCAGCAGGATGAAGTCGGCGACCAGCGCCCGCCGGTCGCCGCGGCGCACGAGCGGGCTCAGCTGGGTGTCGCGCACCTTCACGAGCGAGAACTCGGCCGCCACGAAGAACCCGTTCAGGACTACGAGGCCGGCTACGGCCAGGAGACGCAGCGCAATGGAAAGCAGGGCATCCCAGGACATGTTACAGGCTCACCTCCCCGAAGATGAACTTGAGCACGTCCTGCAAGCTCAGGATGCCGATCTCCCGCTGCTCGCGGCTCAGCACGATCGCCAGCCGCTGCCCGCTCCGCTGCAGGCGCCGCAAGGCGACCTCCAGCCGCACGTCTTCATCCAGGAACAGGGCGGGCTTCATGTAATCGCTGACCGGCCGGCTCACGTCCAGGTTCGGCTGGTAGAGCAGGGCATTCAGGGCCAGCAGGCCAATAACCCGCTGCCGGCCGTCGCGCTGCTCCCACACCGGCAGCCGGGTGAGCTTGCGTTCCCGGCTCACGGCCAGCGCGGCGCTGACCGGCGTCTCCGCCGTCATCACGACCGCCTGCTCGATCGGCCGCATGGCCTGGCGCACCGTCAGCGACTGCAGGTCGAGCACGCGGTTGATCATCATCCGTTCCTCGGAGGTGAAGACCTGCGCGGACTCCTGCATCATCAGCCGCAGCTCCTCCCGGTTGCCGAACAGGTGCCCGGTGAAGGCCTTGCTGCCGCGCAAGCGCAGCAGGCCGCCCGAGAATGCCTCCACCATCGTCACCAGCGGGCGCAACGCCAGGTGGATGAACCGGAAGGGCCGCGCCAGCAACAGGCACAGCCGGTTCGGATACATCCGGAACAGCATCTTCGGCAGCAGGTCGAAGAACGCGTAAAACAGGAAAACCGCGACCGAGAACACCACCATAAACCAGACCCGGAACTCTCCAAGGGCCTCGTGGAGATTGGCGAGCAGGAGGCCGAGAATGAGGAAGTTGGCCGCCGTGTTGCCGACCAGGATCGTCCAGAGGAAGTTCTCCGGGTTTTCGAGGTAGCCGTGCAGCACCCTGGCGGAGGCCAGGCCGGTGCGCATCTGCTGCCGGATCCGCATGCGGCTCAGGGCGAACACCCCGGCCTCCATGCCTGACAGGACAAAGGATACCGCGAGGCAGGCGATGAGGACCGACCAGATCAGGGGGTTCATTTGGCCACCTCCACCAGCAGCTCCCGCACCCGCCGCTCGTCGGCCGCCCGCGCGGTCAGCTTCAGCCCGCGAAACGCCGCAGTCTCGCCCGTCGCCGGCACCACGTCGAGCAGGCTGCACAAAAGTCCGCCCATCGTCTCGACCTCCGGCACATCCCCCAGCGCCGGGTATTCCCGCCGGAAATCGTCCAGCCGCAGCGTCCCTGCCACCCGCCAACGCCCCGGGCCGAGCTTCTCCATGACAAACCCCTCGCCCGCCATCTCGCCGCGGATCTCGCCGATGAGTTCCCCCAGGATATCCTCCATGGTCACAATCCCCGCGGTTCCCCCGAATTCGTCCAGCACCATCGCCAGGCCGCGCTGCTGCCGTTGCAGGCTCTTGAACAGTTGCAGCAGGTTCATTGTCTCCGGCACAAACGACGGGAACTCGATGGCGTCGGCCAGGTCAATATCCGGATCCAGCAGCAAGGCCCGCGTGTTCAGGATGCCGACGATCGTGTCGGGTGTCTCGTCATAGATCGGCAGGCGTCGGTGCTTGTGCTTGCGTGCCGCGGCAAGCATTTCCTCGACGGGCAAGTCATCGGCAATCGCCGCCATCTGGGACCGCGGCTTCATCACATCCTTGGCGGTGCGGCGGTCCAGGCTGATGATCTGCAGGATGATCTCCTTTTCCGACTGTGCCAGCGCCCCCTGCTGAAACGCCATTTCCAGGAGCTCCTGGTAATCGGCATCGGTCAGGGTTGATTGCGACTGCATGGAGCGGGGAACGACCGCCCGGAGGATCGCCGCGTTGACTCTTTGGGCCACGCGGCACAGGGGCAGGCTGAGGTTTACCAGGAGTTCCAGCGGCCGCACCACCCGTAGCGCCCACTGTTCGGGCCGGCGCACCGCGAGCGTCTTGGGCCACACCTCGCAGCCGATCAGGATCACCAGCAGAAGGCCCACAACGGTCGGCACCAGGGGCCAATGGTCGTCGAGGGCCATCCACAGCGCCACCGCCAGCATGGCGGCGCTGGCGAACGTGTTCCCCAGGACCATGGCCGCCAGCAAGTCCTGCGGCTGGGCCAGCAGCCGGGCCACCGCCGGTCCCGCGCGCCGGTCCCGCTCCGCCAGTTGCCGGGCCTGCCATTTGCTGAGGGAAAAGAGCGCTGTCTCCGCGAGGGCGAAGAAAAAGCTGGCACCCGCGAAGATCAGGACCACCGCCACCGCAATGACCGGTGTTGACGCCATGCCGCCAGTCTGGGATAAAGGCCGCCGGAAGGCAAAACGCAAATTGAAGGGCCCGGAAGCCCACGTCCTCGCCGGCTTGCGCTGGCCCGGGCTTGACATTAGGCTGTCCGTAGTGAGCATTGCATTTGCGACCTATGATCCCCGGGCGCGCTCCAGGCCCGGCCTATGAGCAGCCAAGCCATCATTCGCGGAGCCATCTTCGACATGGACGGCGTGCTGACGGATTCCGAGCCGCTGATCAATGCCGCCGCCGTGGCAATGTTCAAGGAACTGGGGCTGGCGGTTCAGCCGGATGATTTCCTGCCGTTCGTCGGGACGGGCGAGGACCGCTACCTTGGCGGAGTGGCCGGGAAATACCGGTTTCCAATAGACCTTCCGGCCGCCAAGCGGCGGACCTACGAGATCTATCTCGGCCTGATTCCATCGCGGCTGCACGCGTTTCCGGGCGCGCAGGATCTGGTCCGTGCCTGCCGTCAGGCCAGCTTGCGGGTGGCGGTTGCTTCCAGCGCGGACCGCATCAAGATCATCGCGAACCTGGAGAAGATCGGCCTGCCGGTGGAAGAGTGGGATGCTATCGTGACCGGGGAAGACGTGGAGGCGAAGAAGCCTGCCCCGGATATTTTCCTCAAGGCCGCAGCCGGGCTCGGCCTCCGGCCTGCTGAATGTGTCGTGGTTGAGGACGCGGTAAACGGCGTGCAAGCCGCCAAAGCCGCCGGCATGCGTTGCGTCGCGGTAGCCCAGACCTTTCCTGCTGAGCTGTTGCAGGCGGCGGATTTATTGCGCGCCCGGATCGTGGAGGTGTCGGCAGCCGATTTGCTGGGCCCGGCAAGGCCATGACAAGGAAGCTGTCCATGAGGTTGGTGGAGCGCCGGAAAAGCACTGCAACCCGATTGCTAATAGACAATCGGGCGAAGGATGTCCTATTTTTGTGTGGCGTTGGGACACTGAACCGGACAACCCGGGATGGGTAACTGCAATTCGGTGGAAAACTAAGCGTATCCGATGAAGAGAATCCTCGTAATAGATGACGAAGAATGGCTGCGAAGCATGGTGAACAAGGCTTTGAGTCTGAAGGGCTATGACATCATCGAGGCTCAGAACGGCGAGATTGGCATTGAAGTAGCGCGGCGGGAGTTGCCCGACCTGATCCTCTGCGATGTGAACATGGACAAGATCAACGGCTATCAGGCGCTATCCACCCTCCGCGATGAGCCGGCCACTGCCGCAATCCCATTCATCCTGATGACCGGCCTGGCGGACAACGCCGGGATGAGGCACGGGATGGAGCTGGGGGCGGATGATTACCTGGCCAAGCCGTTCGCGATCGAGGCGCTGTATGCGGCCGTGGATGCGCGGCTCAAGAAGGCCCAGAGGCTGCGCGAGGAGGCGGAGAAGAAGCTGGTTGATCTCCGGGACAACATCAGCCTGATGCTTCCGCACGAGCTGCGCACGCCGCTCAACGGCATCATTAGCTTCGGCGAAATCCTGTCCACGGAGGCCGCAACCCTGCCGCCGGTCGAGGTTGCCGAGATGGGCCGGGCGGTTTTCGAATCGGGCCAGCGACTGCAGCGGCTGATTGAGAATTTCCTGATCTATGCTCGGATCGAGCTTCTGGGGGCTGACCCGCAGAAGGTCAGCGCGCTGCGCCGGGAGCGGACGCCGTTGCCGGCCCGAATCATCGAATCCCGCGCCCGGCACCAGGCCCGGGCCGCGAACCGGGAGAGCGACCTGGTTCTCGAGCTGGTCGAAAGTCCGTTGCCGATTTCCGAGGAATACCTGGCCAAGATTGTGGATGAGCTGATTCAGAACGCCTTTAAGTTTTCCCAGCCTGGCGTGCCGGTGTGTGTGTCTATGGGCGATTTGCCCAACGGTGTCACGCTCACAGTCACGGACCGGGGCGGCGGCTTCTCGACCGAGCACATCACGAAGGTGGGCGCCTACATGCAGTTCGAGCGCAAGATACGTGAGCAGCAAGGGCTTGGGCTGGGGCTGAGCATCGCCAAGCGTTTGACCGAGCTGCACGACGGCACCCTGACGATTCAGAGCCAGCGGGGCGCCAGCACTGCGGTGACGATTAAGTTTCCCCGGCCGGGCTAAAGGGGCAGGCGCTCGTAAATCGCAGTCAAGCCGCGCTGGGCAAATTCGGCGACGAAGAAAACCAAAGCCATGCCCGCCAGGGGAGCAAAATCGAGCTTCCCCAAATGCAGCGGCAGCCAGCGTAGCGGGGCCAGAAGGTTGCGCCCGGTCAAGGCCACGAAGCTCCAGATGGGCTGATCCCCGACATAGACGTAGCTGCTCACGATGTGCAGCGCCAGCAGGCCGCCGATCAGGTACCGCCAGCTCAGATACGAGCCCAGGCCGATCACCACGGCCTGCTCGATGCGGTGAGCCCTGGAGGTGGCGGAAGGAATGATTCCCAGGCGAGACAGCAGCAGGCTCAGCAGCCACCAGGACAGCAGGCTGACCAGCAGCGGCAGCAGCGCCTTCAGCGGCCAGGGCCACCGGTCAACGCGGCCCATGTGAAGCCGGACGAGCTTTTGCGTCGGATCCATCTCAGCGCCCTTGGCGTTGACGAGGGACAACAGAAGCAGCCAGAGATAGCACAGGGCCAGCGTCACGGCGAAGCCAAGCCCGGAGAAAAGGAACATGCGCCACCAGCTGTCGCTGCGGAAAGGAATGGCGATATCAAGGCCCCCGAGATGCAGGCTCGGCGTCCAGCCCACCGCCGACCCGACCTGCCAATAGAGCAGGGCGCGAACGGTGAGCAGCCCGCCGAGGGCGGCCAGAAAATGCCAGCGTTTGAAGCGATGCGGGTCGGCGCGTCGCAAAGTGCCAGCCAGCGTCGCTGGAGAAGTCCTGACCAGCGCATCGAACCCGATCGCCCGCCAGTTTAACCAGAGGAGAACCCCCGCGAGGTTCAGGATGACATCAATCAGGCCCATGGGAACAGGCTGCGCGCAGCGCGAACCCCCCGCATGGGGATTTCCCGGCGGCTCGCAACACACGCCGCGCCTTACATCATCTTCAGCAAGGTCTCCGCCATTTCGGAAGGAGTCAGAGCGACGCCAATGCCGGCCTGTTTAAATGCCGCTATCTTTGCCGCCGCAGTGCCTTTTCCGCCGCTGACGATCGCCCCCGCGTGGCCCATGCGCCGGCCCGGCGGGGCGGTGGCTCCGGCGATGAAGCCCGCCACCGGTTTCTTGCAGTTCGCCTTGATCCATTCCGCAGCTTCCTCCTCCGCGGAGCCGCCGATCTCGCCGATCATGATGATCCCATGCGTATCCGGGTCGGCGTTGAACAGCTTGATAATGTCGAGGTGGGAAGTGCCGTTGACCGGATCTCCGCCGATGCCGACACACGTGGATTGACCAACGCCGCGGCAGGTGAGCTGCCAGACCGCCTCATAGGTGAGGGTGCCGCTGCGGGAAACAACCCCGATATGGCCCTGCTTGTGAATGTAGCCCGGCGAAATGCCGATGCGGCAGCCGCCGTGGGAATCCTTGCCCGGCCCCGGCGTCACAATGCCGGGGCAGTTCGGCCCGATCAGCCGCGTCTTCCTGCCCTCCATCGCGCGCTTTACCTTGACCATGTCGTTGACCGGGATGCCTTCGGTGATGCAGACAACCAGGTCCAGTTCCGCGTCCACGCCCTCCAGGATCGCGTCCGCCGCGAATGGAGGCGGAACGAAGATGGCGGACACGGTGGCACCGGTCTGTTTCATGGCCTGGGCCACGGTGTCGAAGATGGGAACTTTGCCATCGAAGCTCTGCCCGCCTTTGCCGGGGGTGACCCCGGCGACGACCTGTGTGCCGTAGGCGAGGCTGAGCTGGGTGTGCCGGGCGCCGAAGCTGCCCGTGATGCCTTGAACAAGGATTTTGGTATCCGACTTGACGAGAATGGACATAGGAAATCGCTTTGCGGCTAGGCTACAGCCTTGACCACTTTCTGCGCGGCGTCGGCCATCGAGCCGCCGCTGATGATCGTCAGGCCGGATTCCGCAAGAGTCTTCCTGCCGGCCTCGACGTTGTTGCCCTCGAGCCGGACCACGAGAGGGAGCTTCAGGCCGGTCTCCTTCACCGCGGCGACAATCCCCGTAGCAATGACGTTGCAGTCCATGATGCCGCCGAAGATGTTGACCAGGATGCCCTTCACATTCGGATCCTGCAGGATGATCTTGAACGCCGCCGCAACCTGGTCCTGGCTGGCGCCGCCGCCGACATCGAGGAAGTTGGCCGGGCTCGCGCCGAAGTGCTGGATGATGTCCATCGTGGCCATCGCCAGGCCTGCGCCGTTGACGAGGCACGCGATGCTGCCGTCCAGCTTGATATAGTTGAGGCTGAATTTGCTCGCTTCGATCTCGAGGGGGGCCTCCTCCGCAAGGTCGCGCATCGCCTGGATGTTCGGGTGGCGATAAAGGGCGTTGTCGTCCACGGAAAACTTGGCATCAACGGCGAGCAATGTCTCCTTGCCTTCCCGGGTGCGGACGATGCACAGCGGGTTGATTTCGACCAGCGAGGCGTCGGATTCCCACCAGGTCTTATAGACGCCCAGCAGCAGCTTCGCACCCTGGCCGATCAGGTCGCCCTTCAGCCCCAGCGCGGCGGCAATCTTGCGCGCCTGGTAAGGCATCATGCCAAGAGCGGGGTCAATGGATTCCTTGATGATCTTCTCGGGCGTCCTGGCGGCAACCTCCTCGATATCCATACCACCCTCGGTGCTGGCCATCACGACGGGGCGCGATGACGAGCGGTCCAGCAGCACGGCCAGGTAAAGCTCCTTCTCGATCTCCGGGGCGGCGGCGATGATCAGCTTGCTGACGAGCCGCCCCTCGGGCCCGGTCTGCTTGGTCACGAGCACGTTGCCCAGCATCGCCTTGGCCTTCTCATAAACGTCCTCCGCAGTCCGGCACAGCTTGACGCCGCCCTGGAATCCGCTCTTGAACGTGCCCTTGCCCCGGCCGCCGGCGTGAATCTGCGACTTGACCGCGATAAGTTCCGCGCCCTTGGCGATGAGCTGTTCGGCGATCTTCCTGGCCGCGTCCGCGGTGTCGCAGACTTCCGTCGCCGGGATCGCAACCCCGTATTGGGCCAGCAATTGCTTGGCCTGGTATTCGTGGATATTCATTGGCAGATTCTGACCAGACTGCTCCGCCCGCACCCGCGGGCCCGGCTGCCTGGCTCTATTTCCGGTCCTTGACCGAGCTGTAATGGTTCAGCGTCGCCCCGGTGTAGATCTGGCGGGGCCGGTAAATGCGGGTCGGGTCTTCCATGACCTCCTTGTAGTTGGCGATCCAGCCCGGCATGCGGCCGATGGCGAACATGACGGTGAACATCTCGACCGGGATGCCGATGGCGCGCATGATGATGCCGCTGTAGAAGTCCACGTTCGGGTAGAGCTTGCGCTCAACAAAGTAGGGATCGCGCAGCGCCGCCTCCTCGAGGTGCTTGGCAATGTCGAGCAGCGGATCGTTGATATGCAGCTTGGTGAGGACCTCGTCGCAGGCCTTCTTGATGATCTTGGCGCGCGGATCGTAGTTCTTATAGACCCGGTGGCCGAAGCCCATGAGCCGCTTGCCGCTGTTCTTGTCCTTGGCCGCCGCAATGAACCGCGAGCCGTCATCGCCCGCCTTGTGAATCTCCTGCAGCATCTCGAGGACGGCCTGGTTGGCGCCGCCGTGCAGGGGGCCCCAGAGCGCGCAAACCCCGGCGGCCGCGCTCGCAAACAGGTTCGCCCGGCTGGAGGCCACCATGCGCACCGTCGCGGTCGAGCAGTTCTGCTCGTGGTCGGCGTGCAGCAGGAAGATCAGGTCCAGCGCCTTCACCACCTCCGGCTTCAGCTCGTAATCCCTGTTGGGAAGCGAGAACATCATGTGCAGGAAGTTGGCCGTGTACTTGAGGTCGGGATTCGGGTAGATGGCCGGCAGCCCGCGCGACTTCCGGTAAGCGAATGCGGCGATCGTCCGCACCTTGGCCAGCAGCCGCGCAGCCTGCACCACGAAGCTGTCCCGGAACTGGTCGGTCAGCAGCTCGGGATGGAAGCAGCTCGCGGCGTTGATCATCGCCGAGAGGATCGCCATCGGGTGCGCGTGCGCCGGGAAGCCCTCAAAGTGGTGCTTCATGGCCTCGTCCAGCAGCTCGTTCTGGGTCAGGAGATCCGAGAACTGCCGCAGCTCGGTGTTGTTCGGCAGCTTGCCCATGATGATCAGGTGGGCAACCTCGATGAAGGTGGACTTCTCAGCAAGCTCCTCGATCGGGATGCCGCGGTAGCGCAGGATTCCCTTCTCGCCGTCAATGAAGGTGATCTGGCTTTTGCACGAGCCGGTGTTTCCGTACCCGTCGTCGAGGGTGATGTATCCCGTCTGGTTGCGCAGCGAGGAAATATCAATCGCCCGCTCCTGCTCGGTGCCTTCGACAATGGGAAGTTTGTAGGTCTTTCCGTCTAATATTAGTTCGGCAGTCTTTTCCATAAACAACTTTCGCTAAAGCTTCAGAGCCGCAGAAATTATTCCATTCAAAATGGCGAGGCAATCCTAAAGGTGCGTTATGGTGCGTTATTTTTTCGAGCGCAGCTGACCTGCCGCTCGCTTGGGTCCGTTTTAGGCATCCTCGTGAGCGCTGAAGAACTGCCGCATCGCCAGCTTTCGCCCGGACTCGATGGAGTCCGCCAGCCGCCGCCGCTCCCGGGTGGACATGGGGCTGAACGCGCGTGCGAGGGCTGCGTTACGTTCGATGTGCTCAAGGCGCGGCATGCCGACGCTCGCCAGGGCGACCGGGAGCGACAGCGCGTAGGCCAGCAGCTTCTCGACCGGGGCGGCACCGAGCAGCTGTTCCTGGCCGAACACCTTCATGGCAATCACGCCCATGTGTTTGCGCGCGGCAACCGGCAGGGCCAGCCGCTCGAAGCTCCCGCCGCCCATCGGCGTGGCCTTCATGCCGCCCGGGGCATCGGCCATGCGGGCCAGGCCGGCGTTGAGCGCCATCTGTGTGCAGTCAAAGTCGTGCCGCTCAAGGGCGGTTCGCAGCGCTGCGGGGTCGGCGTGGCAGGTAATGCCGATGGCGCGGGTGATTTTCTGCTCGCGGGCCTCGTAAAGGGCCTTGAGCGCTCCGTCGGGTGCCTCGATGGCGGCCAGATCCTCGACGTTTTTCAGCACATGGATGTGCAGCACATCAAGATGATCCGTGCGCAGGCGTTTCAGGCTGAGCTCAATCTCGCGCCGGGCCTGGTCGGCCTTGCGCCCCGGGATCTTGGTCGCCAGGGTGACCTCCTTGCGCCGGGTCGTCATGACCCTCCCGATGAGTTCCTCGCTTCGGCCATCCCCGTAGGCGTGGGCCGTATCCAGGTAGGTAATCCCAAGGTCAATCGCCTGGTTGAGCGCTGCAATGGCCTGGTCCTGGTCCTTGTACATGAGGAACCGGCTGCCCGAGCCAAACCCAAGAATCGGGACTTTCAGCCCGGTCCGACCGAGCGGACGCTGCGGCATTTTAGCCGGCGCCCCCGAGCCGAGGGCCGGGACGGCGGCGAGCCCCGCCGCGACGGTTTCAAGGAATTGCCGGCGATTCATACGTGCTGCCCAGAATGGCCGATCTGGCCCCCCGTCGACAAGCGAATAGGCTTTGTCACCGCGCTGTGTGGGTAGGCGCGATCGCGATCCCCGTCAGTGATTGCATGACGAAGCGAGTTCAGCTAGTTTCAAGGAATGACGTTTTCGGTCGGCCTTTTTCGCAGCATGCTCGCCCTTCCAGCCATCCTCGTGCTGAGCGGTTGTTTGCGCTCCGCGCCGGTGCAGTTGGACGAGGAGAAGGAGTCGCACTTTTTGTTGGGCAGAACCCGTGTCAGCGCCATGGATTACGATGGGGCAGTCGAATCTTTCGAGAAGGCATTGGAAGTGAACCCGGGGTCGGGGGCGGCCCATTTCGAACTGGCCTGCCTCTTCGAGAGGCGGGAGGCTGACGCGGCGACGGCGATTTACCACTACCAGCGGTTCCTGAAGCTCCGCCCGAAGGCGGAGAATGCTGAAACGGTGAAGCAGCATATCCTCGCCCTCAAACAGGAGCTGGCCAAGACCGTCTCCCTCGGGGTCGTGACGGAACGTCAGCAGCGGGAATTCGAGCGGCTGGTTGAAGAAAACCGGCGCTTGAATGAGGAGGTGCAGACCTGGCGCGCCTTTTCCCTCCGCCTGCAGGGATCCACGAATCAACCCGGGGCAGGCTCGGTGGCACCCCGGTTGGCCAAACCCTCCGCTGTGGGAAATCCCGCGACGAACACCCCCGCAGCCCCATCCCCGCCGCCTGCGCTGGTGCGAACCCACACTGTCAAATCCGGAGAAACAGCCGCCGTAATTGCACGCAAGTACGGGCTGAAACTGGAGGCGCTCCGGGCTGCCAACCCAAGAATGGAGCCGCGCAAGCTGCGCACAGGCCAAACCCTGAACATCCCGGCAACAAGCCCTTGATCTGGCCCCCTGACCTTCTGTTCGGCTGGAACCGCTGGGGGAAAGATTTTGAACGCATGAAAGCGGCGGGGGTCAAAGGGCTTCAAGTGTCGGTGTGGCAGCAGGTCACGGATGTATTTGCGGCAAGGGCTTGCGGACAAGATGCCGCGGGAGGTGGCCGGTTCGTTCTCGGTGTGGGCGATCCTTGATTTGCACGGAAGCAGGGGGGAAACGGGGCAGGCTCCGCCTTTCTTTGGCAAAAAAAATGAAGATTTGTTGGACATCCGTTGCACGTTCGGGGTAGAAAGACTTAGGTTTAGTAGTCTGAACTGCTGTTACTCGGGTGCGGAACAAGCAAAGTAATCTATGAATAAAATTGTTGCTTCAGTTGGTTTGGTTGCTCTAGGTGCCACTAGCATTCATGCTTTGGATGCCGGCCCCTCTTCAGATCCTAGCAGGTTCTGGAGTGTCTCCGGCACCATCCGGGGATTCTACGACGATAACATCAACACAATCCCGAGCAGTCAGGCGCTCCTCCCCGGCGCGTCCCGCGCCAGCGCAGGATTTGAAGTCAGCCCTGCCATATTCCTGAACTTTCCCCTCGAGCAAACCTCGATCGGCCTCAGCTACGTGTACGACTTCAAGTACTACGATAACAGGCCGCAGAATCAGGCCGAAAACTACTCGATGACCCACGTCTTCAACGGCGCGGTCAATCATTCATTCAACGAGCGGTTTCAGGTCAGCGTCAAGGACTCCTTCGCGATCGGTCAGGAACCGGATATCCTGCGCGCCGGAAATACCTACAACACCTTCCAACGCCTTCCCGGCGACAACACGCGCAACTACGGCGTGATCAACTTTTCAGCCCAGGTCACCCCGTTGTTCGGCTTGGATGTCGGCTATGCCAACACGCTCTTCAACTACGCCGCCAACGAGTGGCAGGTAAGCCCCACCGGTGACATATCGAGCAGCAACGCAGGTCTGCTGAACACGATGGACCAGACCATCCACCTCGATGGGCGCTACCAGATCCAACCGCAGACTATCGGCATCCTCGGTTACCAGTTCAGGATGCTGGATTACACCGCGGATCAGCCGATCGGTGGCAACCTCGCTGTCCCAGGCTCAATCCTGATGAGCGACGTCCGGAATGTGCAGGCGAATTACGGGTATGCGGGGTTGGATCATAATTTCCGGCCTGATTTGACAGGGTCAATCCGCGCGGGAGCGTCTTACAACGATTACTACAATAACACCGGCCAGAACAATCTTGCGCCGTATGCCCTGTTGAGCCTGAGGTACACCTACAATCCAGGCAGCTATCTAGAAGCCGGATTTAACTACGACTTCAGTTCAGGTAGCGTGTTTAGCAGCATCTCCAAGAATGACGTGACCATGGGCGCCTATGCGTCCAGCCTCTACGCGTCCCTCCATCATAAGATCACCGGTAAGCTCGCGGGATCGCTCATGGGGCAATACCAGAATAACATGTACTACGGCGGCATATACAACAACCAGTCACAGCAATACTTCCTGCTGTTCCTGGGCTTGGAATACCAGTTCACCCCATTCTTTTCCGCGCAAGTCGGCTACGATTACGACAACGTCTGGGGCGAAATTCCCAACCAGAATTATAACCGCAACCGGGTGTATGTGGGCGTAACTGCGAGCTACTAACCGGACTTTTACTTATTGACGGGGGCTGGGCAGTCACCACCGGCCCCCTTTTTGTTTCATCTATGGACCCACTGAAAGCAGCGCCGAGTCAGGAAAGCAAACTCCACTTTCTCGACTACTGGCGCATCATTCGCCTCCGTAAGACCGTCATTCTCGCCGTCTTTCTGCTTGTCGTCATCACCGCGACGCTTGTCACCTTTATTCTGCCCGAGTCTTTCTCCAGCAGTGCCCGCATCAAGATCGAGCGTGACCAATCGGACATCAGCGGCCTGCAGGACCGGGGAATCCTCGCCGCCTATGATCCCTATTTCATCCAGACCGAGTTCGAGCTGATCCAGTCGGAGGTTATTCTTGGAAAAGTCATCGAAGACCTTGACCTGAATCGGGAGTGGGGCAAGAAATATGCTGGCGGCGAGCGCCTCAAAACGCCGGAAACTTTCACGTTGCTCAAGAACCGCATAGACCTGCGCCCGGTGCGCAATACGAGCCTCATCGAAATCCGTGTCTTTAGCGAGAAGGCCGATGAAGCCGCCAGGATCGCCAACTCGATCGCTGACGTTTACAAAAAGCACCGGCAGGACCAGCGAAAGGAACTGAGCCAGGGAGGCATCAAAGCGCTGGAAGAGCGTTTCCTGTCGCAGGAGGAAAAAGTCCGTGCCGCGCAGACGAATGTTGACCATTTGCGCAAGGAGCTCAACATCTCGGATGCGATGGCGAGCGGGGATGGTCCCTCGCCGCTGATGACGGCGGACACCCTGCGCAAGCTCGAGAGCCTGCGCATTGAAAGCCAGGCGGAATTTGTCCGCCAGCAGACGATGCTGGACCATCTCAAGAACCTGAAGAAGCAGGTCGGCTCGGAAGGCTTGGCGCAAGCTATTCCGACGGCTGCCCCGGATCCGGGTCTCAGCTCGCTGCTCGAGCAGTTGGTGATGTCGGAGCAGAGGCTGGTGGCGGTGGAAAAGGAGTACGGAGAGAAGCATGCGGAGGTTCTGAAGTGCAAGGCGAGCGCGGCGGACCTGCACATGAAGATCAC